>NZ_JBHYJH010000381.1:0-3311 GCF_042740445.1 Streptomyces sp. NPDC059003
GCCGTTCAGCGGCTCCACACTGCTACGGCAGCTCCGGCGCCTGGAGCTGCCGGCCGTCCCAGCGGTCGAGGCCCTGGGGGTCGACGAGTTCGCCTTCCGGCGCGGCCGGAAGGTCGGCACGATCCTCATCGACATGCGCCCACACCGACCCGTGGACGTGCTGCCCGACCATACGGCGGACACCTTCACCGCCTGGCTCCAGGGCAGGACCACGTCCGCACCGTCTGTCGGGACCGCGGCGGATCGTTCGCCGAAGGCGCCCAACGCGCCCTGCCCGGCGTCCCGCAGGTCGCCGACAGACGGCACGTCCTCCACAACCTGGCCACCGCCGCCGAGAAGGCGATCCGCCGTCACCGCCCCTGTCTCCAGCCACCCGCAACGGAACCCGATCCTCGCCCCGCTGCCGAGCACGAGCAGCCGGTGGTCACCCGCTCCGAAGAGAACGCCCGAGCCCGCTGACAACAGATCCACCCCCTCTACGCGAAGGGGATGAAGATCGACACGATCAGCCAGATCACCGGCTACGGCCGAAGCACCGTACGCCGATACGCGAAAGCCGCCTCCCCAGAGGAACTCATCCGGCCCCCGACGCCGACGCCGCACGAACCTGGACATGCACAAGCCCTACCTGCTCGCGCGCTGGATGGAGGGCTGCGACAACGCACAGACCCTGCGCGACGAGATCGCCGCCCGCGGCTACACTGGGGGCCGCAAGACCGTCCGACGCTTCCTCAACTCCCTGGGGAGCAGGGTGAAACCGGGAAGCCTATTCAAAACCCCGTGGATCATGCAGAGTCCGGGATCATGGAGCCGAGTTGATCGGGACTTGCCGCTGGGCGGACGCCCTGGTGAAGCGTCTCTGCGACCGCTGCGAGTACATCGCGGCGACGAACCGATTCGCTCGCTGCTTCGTCACGATCCTGCGGCGCCGCGACGGCCACCGTCTCATCGGCTGGCTCGAGGAAGTCGAACAGACCGAGCTCAAGGAGCTGCACGTCTTCGCCAACGGCGTGCGCAAGGACCTCGCGGCCGTAACCGCGGGCCTGACCGTGTCCTGGAAGTCCGGCGCTGTTGAAGGACACGTCAACAGGATCAAGATGCTCAAACGCCAGCACGACGGACGCGCCGGATTCGACCTCCTCAAGCGCTGCATCCTCCTCACCACTTGACAGGCTTCACGGTAAGTGCCGAAGAGCCCGCCCCCAAGAGGCCGTTGACACTTGGTTGGTCCGGTGGGGTCCTGCCCGGGCGCAGGGCCGGACAGGATCGTGGTCGCGGCTGCGTGGGGGTGGCGGTCACGGCCGCGATATCTGGTGTAACTGTCTGGTTTGTCAACGGTCACTTTGAACTCCCTGCTCGCGACCGGTAGTTCCTCCCCACTGGCGGTCGTGCAGGATGGCTCATGACCGGCTTCACGGAAATCTTGGATGAGCCTGCAGGATTCCCCGCTGGCGGCCAGATATTGCCCCGCCTGCGGGTCAGTGTTGATCAGCTGAAGGGCTTCACCCCCTGTCCGCTGGTGGCTTCGGTGAGCCGGTAGCTGTCACCCTGGGTGACGACGATGTGAGCGTGGTGCATGAGGCGGTCGACCGTGGCGATGGCCAGGGTCTTGGGCATGATCTCGTCGAAGCCGGAGGGGTGGGGGTTACTGCTTGCGATGGAATCGTCCGCGCGGTGGCGGCGGACCAGGGCGCCCAGGTCCTCGATGGTGAACCACGTGACGGACAGGGCGGCCTCGACTGCGGTCTGCCCGAGGGCCTCGGCGAAGTGGGACTTTCCGGTGCCCGAGGGCCCGCAGATGCAGATCGAACAGCGGCACCTATGAGCAGCTAAACTCACGATCGCGGCATAAACCCCTGTGTCCACACTCCAGGGGACGCCTCAGACGGCATGACTGCGGCGAATCTCCGCCTGCCGGAGGGCCAGCTCAGCGACGGGTGCCGGAAGCTCGACGGGGACGGCCCCGAGGCAGATGCGGACAGTTCCGTCCGTCTCCTCGATGTGGTCGACGGTGAGCCGGGAGATCGCTGCGGGCCACTGGGCATAGAGGAGCAACAACAGGCCGACGAGACGGTCTTCGGGCTTGAGGGTGTCATTGTGCAGCAGGCGTCGGGCGGTGGCCCAGCGGGCCTCGTCGTCCATCGGCTGTGAGGGGTCGTTCCATCGCTTCACGGGTGATCTTCTGGGAAAGAGCCCAGCGTACGAATTGGCCTGCCTCTCGGCGGAGGCGGACATCGTCGGTCGCCATCCAGAGTTCGAGGTCGGCCTGTCGGCAGGTGGAAAGGGCCAGGTTCTGTTCCTCGAGCCAGTCCAAGAGATAGACGGCCAGCCCGCAGATGTTGGTGCGCGGTCGCGAGCTGGTAGTGCGTGATCTCCTCTCCCCGGCTGCGGCGGCGGAGCCGTCGCAGGATGTGCCAGGTCGCATACCGGTGAAGAACTTTGCGTCCTTCGGCCGTCGTACGGGAGGTAACGAGGTCTTTCTACGTGCCGTTCGAGCCGGACCATCTGCTCATCCCGCTTGGGCAGCACTTCGGTGGCGACGAGGACACTGAGGATGTGCTCGATGACCTTGCCTTCAGGGAGTTCGTCCAGGGCCTCGTGGGTGAGGGGGGCGGTGGCCGGAGCCGGGATCGGACAGAACAGTTGGAGACGATGCCCTTGGACAGCCAGCTCATCGCGGTGGCCACGCGTTCGGCGCTGGCCAGGGCGTCGTAGAGGGGCTGCAGCTTCGAGGGTATGGAGCCAGTGTTCATCGGCGAGGAGATCGTGGAGCCGCTGCCTGAGGGTGCAGCGAGGACCCGGTCCTGGAGCATGCAACCGTTCGCCTTGTCCGCAAGGGGGACATGGACGCCAGAGCTCGGCGTCCGGAGTGGTGCAGGGGCCGCAGACGGGGGCGTCGGCGGTGCCGGAGTGGATGCCGCGAAGTCGTCCGCAGACGGTGCAGCGGACCTGGCGCTGTCTGCAGCCGCCGCAGCGGGGCAGGCCGGTGAGCTTCGAGAGCGCGCAGGGTGCGGCGTGGCCCCAGATCGAGCAGAGCAGTATGGGCAGGGGACGGCAGTTCGGGCACATCGGCCCCGTCGGCGGCGCGGGAGTTGACCATGCGCGACTTGCCGCAGACGATGCAGGTCTCCAGGTTGGCCAGATCGGTGATCAGGCAGTTCGGACACAGCGGTCGCCCCTGGTCGTCGCGGGTGGCCGGCTCCCGCCGAGCGCCGCAGCATACGCATTCTTCGATGCGGGACTTGGCGATGCAGTTGCGGATCTCCTTCCTGACCGGGACGCCGAGGGAGAAGACCTCACCGTGCTCACGG
>NZ_JBHYJH010000382.1:0-3292 GCF_042740445.1 Streptomyces sp. NPDC059003
CAACGACCTCCTGAAGACCCCCGACTGATCACAACCTCACACAGTCCCTAGTCGGCTGAGCAGGTCCCCTCCGCCGGTGGACTGCTCGGTGGCGATGCCAGTGTCTGTTCCTGGTCCTTGCAGGTCGAGTCGAAGGGGCTTCCAGGCGGCCGCACCACGGACTTGGTCCAGCTCATTCCGTGGGTGCTGCGGGAGAAGCTGTCCGGGGATGTGGTCTATGAGGACACCGCCCGGCGGGAGGAGCAGGTCACCCGTGGGTGCGGCCTGGAGCCGGGCGATGTGGTCAGCATCCGCTTCCGGAGCCTGAATCCGGCCACTGCCGACGGGCAGCCGCTGCCGGGTGGCGGTGAGCGCGAGATCGAGCGGCTCCTCGACCTGCAGGTGATGCTCGCGGCCTACACCGCGGTGCCGCACTTCGTGCCCGCCGCCGAGGCCTTCGACGCCGCCACCGGCCTGCCGCCCGAACCCGGGGCGCAGCTGCGGCTGACAGCCGAGGCCGTCATGCTCTTCCACGACGGGATCTCGCTTCCGGCCGTCATCGCCGACGACAAGGCCCTGCACACCCACGCCACCGCCCACTTCGACGCCGCCCACGACACGCTCTTCGACGGCAGCCCGCTCGTGATGGGCGGGGTCGTGCTGGCCCACCCCGACGACGGCACCGAGCAGGCGTTGCTGTTCAACCCGCTCGTCGGCTGGCTGATCATCGCCGACCGCATGCACGACGGCCGGTACGCGTGGGCGATGCACCCGGTCCGCCGACTCGATGCCAACCTCGGCCCGGCTGCCCGTGTGCTGCGCAACTACGCCGCCCTGAACGCGCTGGAGGGCTGGGACACACCTCCACGCATCCCCGGCCAGGCGACGAAACCCTCGGGGCTTGCTTGAGCCGTGTGCATCGTGAGGCGCACGCACGGTTCTGAGGGGGCCGGGGCCCAGCAATGGGCTCCGGCTACCCGACTGGCACACCTAGGAGGCCAGATAGGCGGGCTGACATGCCGGTGCCTGATTCGCCGTTCCGCTCAGCACGATCGTGATCCGGGTTAGCCCTCGGATCTGGAGCCCGCGGGGTGTCTCACCCACGAGGCGGCACTGGGTGAGGCCGATGTCAGGGTCGGGGTGCCGAAGAGGCCGTGGTGCGGCGTCGTCCTGCACCAGGTCGGGGCCGCCTGCGAGGGCCCATTGCGGCATGTCTTCGGTGTAGGCCCGGCTCAGCTCCGGGTTGCGCAGGAGTTCCTGCAGGAGCGCTCTGAGGGCGGGATCGTGCATGTGCGTGTCCAGGCTGAGTGCAAGCTGCGCCATCATCGCCAGCTGCCAGTGCGCGAAGCCGGGAAGGATGAGCCGGGCATCGGGGTGCAGGAGTCCGAAGCGCAGGAAGTTCTGCGCGGGCATGGCGTACGGGTGATTGCGTGCTTGGCGGAAGATTCCCCGGTATGCCCGGTTGGCTAGGACCACGTCCCATCGGTGGTTGATGAGGAAGGTGGGGTAGGCCTGGGCGTCCATCATGGCGGCGTAGTCCGTCAGGAACGCGGTCGTCACGGAGTCCCTGGGGAGGGTGGCCGGGCCGAGTTCCGGCATGTCCGGGTGCGGTGGTCGACCGATGGCCAGTAAGAAGAGCCACTTGATCTGGAGCGCGGTCATCTCCAGGGCGCGCGCGAGACGGTGGAGTTTGTCGTCGTCCCAGGTGACCTGGTTGCGTTCCCAGTTGCCGTATGCCCGGCAGCTCAGGTACAGCCGCGCGGCGAGATCCCGCTGCGTGAGGTTGAGTTGCTTTCGCCGTCCGCGGATGAGTGATTGCAGCCTGGAGGCACACGCTGACGTCGTCACCCACGGCTGTGATCTCTCGTTGCAGTGGCCCGCCTGCCTCGTGACTGCCACATCGGTTTGGGGCCACTGGTGCGGAGCCGTCTGCATGTAATCCCCCGTCAAATCGGGCTAGTTCGGTTTTGTGCCCATGCCGGGCGGAGCTGTCGAGGCGCGTCCGCCGATGGTCACTCAGGTCAGACCGCGGGAGCCCTCCTCGGCACCCTCATGGGTTCTCGTGAGGTCACCTGATGTGATTAGGGTTTCCTGTCGCGCTCATTGCGTTGGCTGGTGCCGACTCCTCCTCAGGTGCAATGCGCCGCTGCTCGCGTGCGGCCTCCGAGGCAGCTTGAGACGTACAAATCCTCGGGCACGCCGAAGGAAGTGTCAACAATTGGAGACACTTTGGTTCGGTGCACGTGCGCACTCAACGTGAGTGCCGATCCTCCTCACGGGCGCTGCGTCGCCTTGCGTCCTGGGTGCTACAGCACCGATCGTTCCTGTCAACGCGCTCCGATACCGGTCCCGTGCCCGGCGACGGCAGCAACGGGTACGGTGGCGTGGAGGGGAATGGTTGCCGCGCAGCGCGGCCATCCACCAGCGAATCAACGCGCACGCCTCTTCGGCAGGAACACGTGTGGGGGAAGCCGAGACAGCACTGCGTGGGGTCGGCGCCAGCATGGAGGGACGGTTGCTGCGCCCTGCCAGGACTGCAGTTCGCCTGGACACACTCCGTGAGGGACTACGCCCCCCGGCGGCGGGGATGCTCGCTCGCCTCTTCCCAGCTCCCAAGGTGCAGCACGAGGTTGCGTGGTTCCGACCTGGTGGGTGGCGGCGGCAACCGCTCGTGGGCCCAAACCGCATCCCCCCGGCATACCGGGGATCTTGCAGGCCAGTGGCTGGCCGTTGTTGGATGTTGCGCCCGGGGCGGCGCCCGTCGTCGGGTTCCCGCAGCGTGGTTCCTTGGGCGGGGCCCATTCCGCACCGCGGGAAAGGCTGCGTCGACCGTGTTCCCGCAGTTGTCCTTCGCGCGCCTGCTGAGCTGTGCTGTCCCGACGACCACTGTGAGCAGCCGCGTTGAAAGTGCAGGTCCGGGTAGGGCAGTTGGCAGGCACGAACCGGTACGGTGACTGGATGGAAGATGCACCGGAAGTCTATTCAACCGCTCAGGCTGGGGCTCTCCTCCGGGGCCTCGTCCGCGTGTGCGCTGAGCGGGGCGAGCAAGCACCGGATTCCCACATCGGGGACGGCGGTGTGGCTGCAGCTGTTCTCGTTCCCATCGAGAGGTACGACCGCCTCCTTGCGGACCTCGATACCGCTGTCCTGGCCCTGCGGGCGAGCGAGCGGGTGGGCGATGCTCCGGGCCCGGGCGAGGGACTGTCGAATGAGGCGCTGGCAGCGGTGGTTTTCCCGGAGGGCAGACAGACGCGGTCTTAGTACTGCAACGGTCTTTGTCGTGACGGTTTGTCGGCCTCGGGCGGGGTGTGGC
>NZ_JBHYJH010000383.1:0-3269 GCF_042740445.1 Streptomyces sp. NPDC059003
GCCCCCTCCGGAGGGGGCGGCCCCAGCGTCGTACCCGCACACGTCAGGCAGCGGGCTGCGCCAGCCAGTCCGGCAGCTCCGCGAGGTCGACCCGGCCCAGCGAGAGCAGCATGGCGTCCGCGGGCGTCGGCTCGAAGGGCTGCCGGAGCAGCGGCATCCCGGCCTCGTCCGGCGTGCGGTCCGCCTTGCGGTGGTTGTCCACGGCACACGAGGCGACCGTGTTCAGCCAGCTGTCCTCGCCGCCCTGCGAACGCGGCACCACGTGGTCCACGGTCGTCGCACGCCTGCCGCAGTACGCGCACCGGTGCCGGTCCCGCACCAGTACGCCGCGCCGTGACCACGGAGCCCGTCTTCGGAACGGCACCCGTACATACCGGCAGAGCCTGATCACACGGGGCACCGGAAGATCCAGGTCGGCCGCGCGCACACGCAGTCCGGGGTGGGCCTGTTCGACGACGGCCTTGTCCTGGAGGACCAGGACGACAGCGCGGTTCAGCGTCACCGTCGACAGCGGCTCGAAGCTCGCGTTCAGGACCAGCGTGTCTCGCATCTCGCCCACCTCCCGTGTGCACCGGCCCACCCCCTGGCGGGCTTGGATCAACTCTGGCCGGGCGCGCCGAGATGGACAACGCAATAAAAGATGCCCGCCCCTGATCACTTCCAAGACCAGAGGCGGGCAAACGTTGTATGAACGCTCAGCTTTCGGCGACCGCCGCGTACTCGGCGACGACCTGCGCACGCGCCAGCGTGTGGAACCGGAGATTGAAGCCGACGACCGCAGGCGTGGCATCGGAGTCCGGGCCCAGTTTCTCCTGGTCGACCGCGTACACGGTGAACACATAGCGGTGCGCCGGGTCCCCGGGCGGCGGGGCGGCGCCGCCGAAGTCCTTCGTCCCGTAGTCGTTGCGCACCTGGACGGCGCCCTCGGGAAGGCCTTCGAACTTGCCGCTGCCCGCACCGGCCGGCAGCTCGGTCACCGAGGCCGGGATGTCGAACACGGACCAGTGCCAGAACCCGCTGCCCGTAGGGGCGTCAGGGTCGAAGCACGTCACGGCGAAGCTCTTCGTCCCCGCGGGGAAGCCTTCCCAGCGCAGCTGCGGCGAGGTGTTCCCCTCCGCGTACACCTGGGCGTCCTTCAGCACCGCACCCGGCTCGAAGTCCGCGCTCACGACCGTGAACGACGGCACGGGCGGATGGAAGTCGTGCGGCAGCGGCGGCCTCTTGACCTCGGTCACGTAGGGACCTCCTGATCGGTTCCAGTAAGGGAGACGGCTCCAGCAGGGGAGACGGCGGCGATCGCTCGCCGACGACGAGCCTAGAACCAGTTGCGGCGGCTGCCGACCTGGGACAGCCACTCGTTGAGGTACGCGGCCCAGTCCGTCCCCTGGAAGTCGTTGAGGCCCACCCGGAACGCCTTGTACGAGTCGCTGCCCTCGCTGAACAGACCGGGCTTCTTGTCCATCTCCAGGATGACGTCCATCTCGCGGTCGTCCGCGACGAAGCTCAACTCGACCTGGTTCAGACCCCGGTACTGCTCCGGCGGGAAGAACTCGATCTCCTGGTAGAACGGCAGCTTCTGCCGCGTGCCCCGGATGTGCCCGCGCTCCATGTCGGCGCTCTTGAAGCGGAAGCCCAGCTGCCCGAAGGCGTCCAGGATCGCCTGCTGCGCCGGCAGCGGGTGCACGTTGATCGGGTCCAGGTCGCCGGAGTCGACGGCGCGGGCGATCTCCAGCTCCGTCGTCACACCGATGTTCATGCCGTGCAGCTGCCGCCCGGCGAAGTGCGTGATCGGCGTCTCCCACGGGATGTCGAGGCCGAACGGCACCGCGTGCACGGCGTTCGCCTTCAGCTCGAAGGCACCGCCGAGGCGCTGCTTGGTGAACTCGATGTCCTGCTTGTACTCCTGGTCGTTGCCCTCGACCTCGACGCGGGCCTGCAGCCCCACGGAGAGCGCCTCGATCTGCTGGTCGACGGAGCCACCCTGGATGCGCACCTCACCCTGGACGACACCGCCCGGCACGACATTGGCCTCGGTAAGAACCGTCTCGACGGACGCACCGCCCGCACCCAGACTCGCCAGCAGCTTCTTGAAACCCATGACTCTCCTCCCCAGGCGCTGCCTGTGGCTCGACTCGATCGACGGATCTTCGATGTGATCCCTACAAATGCGATCGGTGGACGCGTGGTTCCCTCCGCCCACCCCGCGCCCTCACCCTCTCGACGAGAGCGCCCGGAGGCCACCCTCCACGCCAAACCCGTACACGTTCGGTGCACTACGCTCGTACGCCATGATCGCGGGACCTGACCGTACGCCCCTGCCCCGAGAGTTCTTCGACCGCCCCGTTCTGGAGGTGGCCCCGGACCTGGTCGGCCGCATCCTGGTCCGCAACTCTCCGGACGGCCCGATCGAGCTGCGCCTGACAGAGGTGGAGGCGTACGCGGGGGAGGCGGACCCCGGCTCCCACGCCTATCGCGGCCGCACCGCCCGCAACGGCGTGATGTTCGGCCCGCCCGGCCATGCGTACGTCTACTTCACCTACGGCATGTGGCACTGCCTCAACCTGGTGTGCGGCCCGGAGGGCACCGCGAGCGGAGTCCTGCTCCGCGCCGGAGAGATCACCGCAGGCACCGAACTCGCCCGCAAACGTCGAATCTCGGCCCGGAACGACAAGGAACTGGCCAAAGGCCCGGCCCGCCTGGCCACCGCCCTCGATGTGGACCGCGACCTCGACGGCAGCGACGTCTGCGCGGGCCCCGACGCCCCGCTCGCCGTCCTCGCCGGGATACCCACCCGCCCCGACCAGGTCAAGAACGGTCCGCGCACGGGCGTGGGCGGAGAGGGAGGCGTCCACCCCTGGCGCTTCTGGGCGGCCAACGACCCCACGGTGAGCCCTTATCGGGCCCATACCCCTCGCCGCCGCCGAACTTGACGAGGCTTTGGCGGTTCCGTAATGTAGCCCGAGCCGCTTGACCCGGGTACGGCATTCAGCCAGCAGCCGGAAGCGGCCAACCACTACCTACGACTTCCCTCAACGGGGTCCTGTTTCGCATGCCCGCATGCCGAAATTTGATTCCGCGGAACTCGATTATGAGTTACCGGGGAAATCCGCTAACGTAGTGGACACGCCGAAAGGCAAGGCCCTCCAACGGCCACCGGAAATGAAATCCGAACCGGGAACGGAACGGAAAACGGATCTGGTAAGGTTGGAAACACGAAACACCGAAGGGAAGCGCCCGGAGGAAAGCCCGAGAGGGTGAGTACAAAGGAA
>NZ_JBHYJH010000384.1:0-3251 GCF_042740445.1 Streptomyces sp. NPDC059003
GTCATACGGCCTGGGGGAGGCGAACCCTCGTCGTGTGACCGGTTCAGTGAGGAACTATCAGGCCGTCTCGATCATGTACCTGAGCGGGCCACGCCCCAGTTGGTGTCGCGGCCGACGTGGTCCACGAAGGAGTTCCAGGTGCTGCTGCTGACGACGAAGGCGGGGCCGCTTTTGATCTTGGAGTCCCGCACGCCGACCCGTCGGCAATGGGGAAGGGCAGCGACCTCGACACACGAACCGCCGGTGTCGTTGCTGTAGGAGGACTTGAACCAGGCAGATTCCGGGGCCACATCAGGGGCCATGATTTTGGTATCGATGACTACTTCCACTCTCGTGCTAGTTGATGGAGGAACCCGGCCGTCCGAGCCGGGGGTAGAGCGCTGTCGCGCAGCGCGTCGAAGCGGCGGGCATGCCGCTGGACCTCCTGCCGCTCGTCAGTGACGCTGATCGTGTTGGGCATGTCGACCTGCACGACAGGGTCGAGGGCGTCCGAGAAGTCGAGCAGCGTGAAGTTGCTCTCGGAGCGGTACGTCACGAGGTCGTGCGGCAGGATCTGGATCGTGACGTTCTCCAACTCGCCGAGCTTCACGATCTCTTCGTACTGAGCACGCATGCCCCCGGGGCTGCTCACCATGCGGCGGACAGCGGTCTCGTCCATGATGACGCGCAGCTCCAACGGGTCTTCTGAGCGGGTGATCAGATCCTTCCGCTCCAGTCGCAGCCGCACGTTCTGCTCGATGTACTCGGTCGTGGTCTCGTCGACCGGCTTGGCAATCTGATACAGAGCCCGCGCGTAGTCCTCCGTCTGGAACAGGCCGTACACGAAGGCGGGCTGCCAGACGCGCATTACGGTGGCGTCCTGCTCCAAGCCGCGATACGTCGGCATCTTCGACGGCATGTACGCCTTGTAGGGCGTCCACGGCTCCTTGCTCAGTGACTCCCGGTGCAGTTGGAGAAGGGTCTCCAGATCTTCTTTCGGGAGGCTGGGGGCGAGATAGTCGATCAGTCCCTCAAGGTCGCTCACGCGCGGCAGGTCGTTCTCTCCGATCTCCACTCGCGCGAGCTTCGTGTGGGAGAAGCCAAGGGCCTTGGCCACCTCCTGAAGCGTCTCCCCCTTGTCGTCCCGGAGCTTCCGCAGCTCCTTGCCCAGCTCCCTGCGTCGAAACGTCGCCCCGCGCTTAGCTGCCACTGTGTAACCCTCTCCCTAAGCCTGTCGGTACTCGACACGTCCTGTGTCCAGTGCTGATGCGGGCCGTGCCCCTGAGTGTGCCACCCCCTGTCCCCCCTCGAACAAGCCCCTGCTTGTGATTGGGCATGTGCCAATTTTCTGGCATAGCCAAATGCCCTTGCACAGTAAATCGCACATGCAGCACGGTAGTTGAGCACGCCGCCATACGGGACTCTGCCGCAGAAACGGTGTGCACGGGACGCCTTTGACGTGGGGAAGCCGCCGCTGCTGCGCGGGGCTCTCAGGCGATCCCAAAGCGCGCGCGGCCCTCTCCAATGCCCCGTGTTGGGGCCGCGCGCGTACTACCTCACGAACATGCGAGAGAGGTGCAGATGATGCTGGCGACCGGACAGTACGCGGTAGTCGAATACGCGAAGGCACCCGTCGCTGTGGACCCGCCGAGGTTCCTCAAATCCGTCGCGGACACGCACAGGCGCGCGTCGGTCGAGCCCGCCTCGCTGCCGACGCCCAGTGACGTTCTGTGGGGCGATCAGGTCCGGCACGACGGCATCTCCGCGCTGCTCGACTGGGGCCTGAAGTCGGCGGAGCAGCTCGACGTGGCGAACACGGTCCTTAACGAGATGGTCACCTACGTGCTGCGCTACGGCACCGGGCCCAGCATCGACGTTCACCTCGCGCTCTTCAGCGACAGCGTGCGGGTTGCCGTACGCGGCGGTCCTCTGAGCGGGATCCAGCCCTGCAGGACGGATGCACTCGCGGGGCTCGACGGCAGCATCGGCCGACTTCCTCTGACCTGCGCACTCACGAAGAACCTCTGCATGTGGGACGACTGGCTCACGTGCTCCCTTGAGATCTCTACGGCGCCGGAGTGTGCGTGATGCAACGGGCCACCGTGGCAGCCAGTACGCCTCCTGATCGGCCTGATGGGTTCGGCTCCTGCGCGCTTCCCGCGCGGTGTCCCGACCGCTCGATGTCCCTGCAGCCGGTCACCCCGCCGTTCACCGCCGACCAGTTGGCAGGCCTCCTGGACGCGATCAAGCGGTGGGTGCCCTTCGACGCCGCCGAAGCGTTCGACGACCTGGACCGTGCCCTCGGTGCGCAGACGCTCGCCCCCCACGAGGCGCCCGAGCTCGTCCAGCGCCTGAGTAACGTGCTTGGGCACCTGATCAACATCGCGCTCGGGTACCCCCGTCTTGAGGAGCAGATCAGCAAGGCCGTCGATCAGGCCCGAGAGCTCCTCGACGAACGCCCTGGGCGCGCCCGCCGACGCGTTTCGCCGTTCCGCGGCCGGCAGTCGTCCGTTGGCGGCGGCGCTGCTCTGGGGCGGGCTCGGCGGCTGGCGCGGGAGACCTGGTCCCTGCTGGAGCTGCTGATCGCCTCCCGCTACATCAAGGACCCCGACGGAAACGGAGATCGGTGATGCAGCAGCACACACGGCACGTGAAGCCGCCCGTCGCGCCGGAACCGGTAGCGGCCGCGCCCGGCCGCGAGCGCGGCATCGCGCACGAGGGGCCCGGAATCGAGGGCATGCCTCTGGACGACATCGAGATCACGGGGACTCTCTGTCAGGTCTTCCGTGCGATCCGCGGAGGAGCGGCCTCGTGATCAGGGTCGTCGCAGCGATGGCGCTGCTGGTCGCCCTCGGCGCGAAGCGCTGCGGCCGACGGCCCTCCACGCCGACGGGCCAGCACCGAGCGGGTCATCCCGGCGGCACTGCTTCTTCGACGCACAAGGGCGGGCCCGGGGAGGAGCCGCACGGGCCAAGGATCGTGCTGACGGTGGGAGTGGTCGCCCTGCTCGCCTTCGTCGTCTGCGTGGCCTCACTGCCCTTGGGGGGGCTACCTCTAACGTAGGGAGCGTTTGGTCCTGTGGTGGGTGTCTGGTTCTAGGGGGGGAGGTTCCGCGCCAGTTTCGGGTGGTTTCGCCGGTGAGGCGGCGGGTCATGAGATCGATCATCGCGAGGTGGATGAAGGCTTCGCTGCGGTGGGGGTGGGTTTCATAGTCACGGGCGAGGCGGCGGTGGTGCATGAGCCAGCCGATGCTGCGTTCGATGGTCCAGCGC
>NZ_JBHYJH010000385.1:0-3191 GCF_042740445.1 Streptomyces sp. NPDC059003
TTGAGGACGAGCGCGGAGCGCGGAGAGAAGGGGGTCCGGGGGCGGAGCCCCTGGAGAAGGGCGGGCGGGTGGGGGGAATCAGCCTGCCCGGCGATTGAGGGCAAGCGCGGAGCGCGGAGAGACGGGGGTCCGGGGGCGGAGCCCCTGGGAAAGGGCGGGCGGGTGGGGTATCAGCCTGCCCGGCGATTGAGGGCGAGCGCGGAGCGCGGGGAGGAGGGGGGGCTTGGGGCGGAGCCCTCAGGGACGGGTGGGTGGGTGGGGGATCAGCCTGCCCGGCGTTTGGGGGCGAGTTCGCGGCGCGAGGGGGTGCCCCCTGGGAGAGGGGGAGGTCAGGTCCGGGACTTGGCGTAGTGGCGGGATGCCTTGGCCCGGTTCCCACACGCCGCCATCGAACACCACCGCCGCGTACCGTTCCGCGACGTATCGAAGAAGTGCAGGACACACGCCTCATGGGCGCAGCCCCGAATGCGGTCGGGCGCGGCGGCCAGCAAGTTCAGATAGTCCCGCGCGGCGAGCCACGCGGGCCCCCAGGACGGATCGCTGAACTCCGGCTCCTCACCGGGCCCGGAGGGCGTGAGCCGCATCCGAACGCGCCCCCGCGAGAGCACCGCGTCGACCCGCCCGACGGCCCCCGCGTCCCCGCCCGGCTTGCCGGGCAGATCGACGAGCCCGGCGAGGGCGTCACGGGCGCGCAGCACGTTCTCCAGCGTCGGCCCATCCGCGGCGAACCGCTCGCCGAGCCCGTTCGCGGCGAGCCAGACGGCGAGCCCGTCGGTGCCGGTGAGCAGGTCCTGACGGGCGCCGTCGTGCATCCAGCGGGTGTTGAGGAGGTCGAGGGAGAGGGGTTCGCCGGTGAGGGGGCGAGGGTCGTGGGGTGCGGGCATGGCGGCTTCTCCCTTCAGAGCTAACCGGTCAAGAGTACGTGAGCGGTTGACGCCCGTGATCTCTAACCACTAATCTAACTTTCAACGGTTACAACGGCACATCCGACGAAGGGGAGAGTCATGCCCGAGAACAGCGCCCCACGCACCGGCCACATCGGCCTGAACGTCACCGACCTCGACCGCTCACTGGCCTTCTACCGGGACGTCATCGGCTTCGACGTGATCGGCGAGGGCAAGGAGGAGGGCCGCCGGTTCGCCTTCCTCGGCCGCGACGGCACGCTCGTGCTCACGCTGTGGCAGCAGGCGCAGGGGGCGTACGACTCCGGGCGCGCGGGCCTGCACCACCTGGCGTTCGAGGTGGACTCCGTGGACCGGGTCCGGGAGTACGAGCGGGAACTGCGGGCGTACGGCGTGGAGTTCGCGTACGAGGGCGTCGTGCCGCATGGCGAGGGCGCCGCGTCCGGCGGGATCTTCTTCCACGACCCGGACGGCACTCGCCTGGAGATCTACGCCCAGTCCGGCGCCGAGTCCGGCACGGCGCCGGTCGCGTCGGCGCCGACCTGCGGCTTCTTCTAGGGAGGCGCCCGCCATGGCCACGTACGACAGGCACGACCCCTATCACCCGGGCTCGCGCGCCGTGCAGGACCGCGTGGGCGTGCGGGAGCTCGCCGATCACGTCGGCCGGTCCATCGGCCCGGGCATCCGCCCGGTCGCCGCCGCGTTCCTCGAACTCCAGCCGATGCTGGTCGTCGGCGGGCAGGATCCGGCGAGCGGCCGGGTGTGGGCGTCGCTGCTCACCGGCGCGCCCGGTTTCGTACGGGCCACGGGGGCGCACCAGGTGTCGGTGGCGGGCGCGCCCGCGGCGGGCGACCCGCTCGCCGCGGCGCTCTCCCGGCCCGGCGCGCCCGTCGGCACGATCGCGCTCGACCCGCGCACGCGGCGCCGTATGCGGCTGAACGGGCGGGCGCGGCCGACACCGCGCGGGCTCGCCATCGAGGCGGATCAGGTCTTCTCCAACTGCCCCAAGTACCTGCAGAAGCGGCAGCTGACCGAGGAGCGCCGACCCGGACCGCCCTCCTCGCCCCACCACTCCACCGAACTGTCCCCCGCCCAGCAGGACTTCATCGCGACCGCCGACACCTTCTTCATCGCCACCGTGCGCGACGGCGGCGCCGACGCCAGCCACCGGGGCGGCAACCCCGGCTTCGTCACCGTCACTTCTCCGTACGAACTCCAGTGGCGCGACTACCCCGGCAACGCCATGTTCCTGACCCTCGGCAACCTCACCGTCGACCCGCGCGCCGGGCTCCTCCTGCTCGACTGGGCCACCGGCACGACGCTCCAGCTCACCGGCTCCGCCCGTACCGATTACGACGCATCCGACGGCTCCCGGACCGTCCGCTTCCGCCTCTCCGAGGCCGTCGAAACGCCCGGCGCGAGCCCCTGGACCTGGACCGGAACCGAGTACTCCCCCGCGAATCCGCCGCTCGCCGGCTGATCGGCAGTCGGGTAACAACCCGTGCCGATCCGGTGTACGAGGTCTAACGTCAGGCCGTGCACAAGGAGCTCCGGGTGGCGGCCTACGCCGTATGCGTACGGGACGGATCGGTGCTGCTCGCCCGCTGGGTCGCGGGGGACGGCAGCAAACGGTGGACGCTGCCCGGGGGTGGCATGGACCACGGTGAGGACCCCTACGACACCGTGATCCGTGAGGCCGACGAGGAGACCGGGTACGCCGTCGAGCCGGTCGCCCTGCTCGGGGTCGACTCGTTGCGGCGGCGCTATCCGAGGCGGCTCGGGGCCGTTGCGGACTTTCATGGGCTGCGCATTGTGTACGAGGCGAGGGTGACCGGTGGGTCACTCCGCCACGAGACCGCGGGCTCCACCGACCTTGCCGCCTGGCACCCCCTCGACACGGTGCCCTCCCTCGACCGGGTCAGTCTGGTCGACGTGGGCCTGACCCTCTGGCGCGACCGCCCCCACGACGGCCACCTGACCTGACGCCCCCTCCCCACCCACCCGCCCTTTCCCCGGCTCCGCCGCTCGGCTGGGGCTCCGCCCCTCTCCCCCATATCGCCGCTCCGCGGCTCGCCCTCAAACGCCGGGCAGGCTGAATATCCCCGCCCGCCCCCGGGAGGGGGCGGGCGGGCGGGCAAAAAGCGAGCGCACAGCGCGAAGCCACCTCAGCGACGCAAGACGGCCGGACGCGGCGGGGCGGCAGGACGCAGTAGGGCTGTTGGGTGGGGGGCTATAGCCCGTCCGGCGTTTGAGGACGAGCGCGCAGCGCGGAAAGAAGGGGGTCCGGGG
>NZ_JBHYJH010000386.1:0-3166 GCF_042740445.1 Streptomyces sp. NPDC059003
GGCGATCTGCATCAGATAGCCAATCGTCGGGGGCCTAAACCGGTCCGCGGTGGGTTGCGGCGATGCCATCGCCTCAGCCTCCGGGCCATGCGTTCCCCGGGTGCCGGCCGTCAATGACCGGCCGTCGCTGGCAGTGGGAAGGAACCAGTGCACCTTCATCGAAGGCTCCAGAAGGATCGTCGGGAGGATCAGTCGGATGCGAAGTCGCCGGCCGCGCGAGCCCGCAGGCGGCGGTACACGCCCGGATCGAGGTCGATCGCGCCGACGTCCAGCGCGTGCTGCAGGTGCTGGAGGCTCGCCTGGCCGGGAGGGCGCAGGGTGCCGCCGTCCCGCGTGACCGCGTCCTTGAGCGCGGCGACGAGCTTGGTGTTCTGCTCGGCGAACCCCTCAAGTTGTCCGCCGAGGGAGGGATCGAGGGCGACGAACGTGTAGCCGGTGCTCCACGTGCCGTCCACCTGGTCCCCCATGGGGAAGCCGAAGAGTGACCCAGTGAGGATCTGCACGAGCAGGGAGAGGAGGAAGCCGCGGTGCTCCCCGAAGATCACTGCCGAGCGGGCGGCGTCGGGATCGTCGGTGACGTGCCCGCGCTCGTCCACGAAGCAGTCCTGGGGCAGCGGGGTGTTGCTGCGCCGGGCTTCCCAGAGCAGGCCCATGGGCGCGACGGTGGTGGACATGTCGGCGACGACAGGCTCATCGAGGGTGGGGAAGGCGAAGCTGAGCGGGTTGACGCCGAGGATCGGGGTGCGCCCGCCCAACGGGGTGGCCTCGGCCCGGGAGGTGTTCATGGTGATGCCGATGAGCCCGAGTTCGGCGATGCGCTCGCTCCACTGCGCGAGGATCCCGTACCGCTGCGTGTTGATCATCCCGACGATGCCAGCGCCCAGGGCTGCCGCCTTGTCCACGGCGACGTCGACCGCGTAGGCCGCGCTGACCGGCCCGATCTCACGGCAGGCGTCGATGACCGCCAGCACGCCGTGTTCCTGGACGATCCGCGGGGAGCCTTGACGCTGGGAGAAGAAGCGGGACTCGAAGCAGAACTTCGCGACCCCGTGCGCGGTGCGGCCGCGCAGCTCGCCGGACAGGTAGTGGTCGACGACGAAGGCGGCCTTGTCCTGGGGAACGCCAGCTGCCCGGCAGGCCACGAGCATGAGCTCGCGCGTCGACGCGATCGCCACCTTCACCGCCCGCCCCCCTGTGCCACCGGGCCGAGAGGGAGGGCGGTCGCGAAGGGCGAGGGGGCCGGGCGCCGTGGTTCGCCAGGGCGCGGGACAAGCGCGCTCTGGTGTGCTGGTGGGCGTAAGGATGCTCGCCGATGGCGAGGCCGGACGTGCTGCGGGGGCATGGGGCCCTCCTGCCGTGAAGGGGGTGAGCGGAAGCGGGGTGCGCCGTTTGACGCGTACGGTGGGGACTGCCGACGCGAGGAGCGGGCGGGAGCAAGGTCGCGGCCCCACTGGGGCCGGGAGCGAGCAAGCTGTGTGACTACTGGTACTCGTGTGCCATGCGCGTAAGGATGAGCCTGCCGCGCTCGACGAGGTCGAGACGTTCCTTGGCGAGGCCGGAGTGCAGGTAGGACACACCGAGCCGGGTCGTCAGCAGGCGCAGCACCCGCTCTTCGATGTCGGACAGGGCACGGCCGTAGCCGGTGAGGTAGGCCGCCTTGAGATCGGGACGCGGAACCCAGAGGGCGCCGCACAGCCACACGAACTCCTCGACCGCGATGCCGTGCTGGGACATCGCGAAATCGATCAGGCCATGCCCGTGCCCGCCCTGCTGCGGCTCGGGCTCCCACAGCCAGTTGCGGGTGGAGTAGTCCCCGTGCCGGTACACCACCGGCAAGCCCTCGGCCAGCTCCGGCAGTTCCGCGGCGACCGCGCGCACCAGGGAGCGCTGCGCGGCGTCCAGATGCGCCCAGGTTCTCTCCAGACACGCGGCGGCCTCGTCCGCCTGCCCCCTGATGGATGCACGGACGGCCTCGAGGTCCTGGGGCGGGGCCGGGGCAGAGTGGTCGTGCCAGCGGCGAAGCACGCGGCCGGCGAGCTCGTGCACGTGCCGCTCGACCGCCGGGGCCAGGGGCAGGCCCCGTACGACGCGGCCCGGCAGCGGCGAACTCATGATCGCCTGCAGGCCGGGGTCCGCGGCGAGCAGGCGGGGCGCCTCGTACGGGGCGAGGACCCGCGCGGCGTACGTGTAGCCGGTTACCTCGCGCCGGTAGTCCTTCGCGCTCGGACTGATCTTGACGAAGGCGGCCGCCCCGCCCGCGGGCACCCGCCAGACCCGGGAGTCGCCCCGGGACCAGGAGACGTCCTCGGCCCCGCCCAGGTCCGCCCCCGGCAGATGATCGCTGACCCAGCGTTGCAGGTCAGAGGGGATGGGCGCGTCCTGGGGCACGAGGGGGTTCGCTCCGAATCGCAGAAGGGCAGCAAGAGCCCGTGCCCCGACTGTACTCATGTGAGTCCGGCCGCTGCCGCGGATCGGGTATCGCCCGCGTGCCGCGTACCCCAGAGCCCGGCCCGCCGCCAGCTGAGGTACTGGCGATCTCGCGGCACTGATCATGTCGTCCATATCTTCCTTCCCTCTCTTCTTAGCCGATGCGTTCACCCAGCGCTTTGTTGATCAAGCCGGTGCGGGCCGGTGCGGCTGTCCCGCCGCAGGCCACCGGGGGCCCGCGGGGGGGGGCAGGGTCAGAAGTAGTCCGCCAGCCACGGCTCGTGCTCCGCGGTGGCCCTCAGGAGCCGAGCCAGGGGCTTGGGGTCCGCGTCGACTCCGGCGAGCGTGGCGGCGGCCCTGCTGCGGTAGCCCCCGGCGTACCAGACGGCGAACTGGCCTCTGGTGAGGGTGAGGTGCCCTTCGTGCGTGGTGGGCGTCAGCTCTGCTTTGCCGCCGGAGATCTGCAGTGTGAACCGCTCGGTGCTCTCGCCGTCCTCGGTGGCCACCTCGAGCGGCAGGGCGAGTTCTATGTCGTCGAGCCAGCCGCGCATCTGCACGGCCTGGCGCACGTCCAGGACCCGCAGCATCCACGGGTGCCAGGCGCGCGCCGCCAAGGAGCCGCAGCGGTGCAGATGGTGCAGCAGGAGCGGGGCGGGCGGCAGGCCGGTCCGCTGGAAGGCCACTGTGGGGATCCGGCTGTTGTACCGGCCGAGGAAGGCGAACATGGCGGCGGCCACCT
>NZ_JBHYJH010000387.1:0-3164 GCF_042740445.1 Streptomyces sp. NPDC059003
AAGGGGGTCCAGGGGGCGGAGCCCCCTGGTTCGGGAAGGGGCGGGATTGGGGAGCTCCCAGCCGGGCGCGACCGGCATCGCCCCCGCGGCCGACGTACCCTGGAAGGCCCCCGGCCCGTAGCACGTGTCGGGCTCTTCGCGTTGCCCACCCCCCGACGGGATGCCCCTTCATGACCCTGCACGGACTGCTGGACGCCGTCGTCAAGGACGCGGCTCTCACCGAAGCGGTGAAGGCCGCCGCCGACGGCCACCGGCACCACGTCGACCTCGTCGGCCCCCCGGCCGCCCGCCCCTTCGCCGTCGCCGCCCTCGCCCGCGAGGCGAAGCGCCCGGTGCTCGCCGTGACGGCGACCGGCCGGGAGGCGGAGGACCTCGCCGCGGCGCTGCGGACGATCCTGCCGCCGGAGGGCGTGGCCGAGTACCCGGCGTGGGAGACCCTGCCGCACGAGCGCCTGAGCCCCCGCAGCGACACGGTGGGCCGCCGCCTCGCCGTCCTGCGCCGCCTCGCGCACCCGAGCGCCGGCGCGGACCCCGAGACCGGTCCCGTCAGCGTCGTCGTGGCACCCGTCCGGTCGGTTCTGCAGCCCCAGGTGAAGGGCCTCGGCGACCTGGAGCCGGTGGCGCTGCGCACGGGCGAGTCCGCCGACCTGAACGACACCGTCGAGGCCCTCGCCGCGGCCGCGTACTCCCGTGTCGAACTGGTCGAGAAGCGCGGCGAGTTCGCCGTACGAGGCGGCATCCTCGACGTCTTCCCGCCGACCGAGGAGCACCCGCTCCGGGTCGAGTTCTGGGGCGACGACGTCGAGGAGATCCGCTACTTCAAGGTCGCCGACCAGCGGTCCCTGGAGGTCGCCGAGCACGGCCTGTGGGCGCCGCCCTGCCGCGAGCTGCTGCTCACCGACGCCGTACGCGCCCGCGCGCGGGAACTCGCCGAGGAGCACCCGGAGCTCGGCGAACTGCTCGGCAAGATCGCCGAGGGCATCGCCGTGGAGGGCATGGAGTCCCTGGCGCCGGTGCTCGTGGACGACATGGAGCTGCTCCTCGACGTCCTGCCGGAGAACGCGATGGCGGTCGTCTGCGACCCCGAGCGGGTGCGCACGCGCGCCGCCGACCTGGTGGCGACCAGCCAGGAGTTCCTCCAGGCCAGCTGGGCGGCCACGGCGGGCGGCGGCGAGGCCCCGATCGACGTCGGCGCCGCCTCCCTGTGGGGCATCGCGGACGTCCGGGACCGGGCCCGTGAGCTCGGCATGATGTGGTGGTCGGTGAGCCCGTTCGCCGCCGATCTCGATGTGGACGACGACACGCTCACGCTCAGCATGCACGCCCCGGAGACCTACCGCGGCGACACCGCGAAGGCCCTCGCCGACACCAAGGGCTGGCTGGCCGACGGCTGGCGCACGGTGTACGTCACGGAGGGCCACGGCCCGGCCGCCCGCACCGCCGAGGTCCTCGGCGGCGAGGGCATCGCGGCCCGCCTGGACGCCGACCTGGCCGAGCTGACCCCGTCCGTGGTGCACGTCGCGTGCGGCTCCATCGACTACGGCTTCGTCGACCCGCGGCTGAAGCTCGCCGTGCTCACGGAGACCGACCTCACCGGCCAGAAGGCGGCAGGCAAGGACGGCGCGCGCATGCCCGCGCGGCGCCGCAAGACCATCGACCCGCTGACCCTGGAGCCGGGCGACTACATCGTCCATGAACAGCACGGCGTGGGCCGCTACATCGAGATGGTGCAGCGCACCGTCCAGGGCGCGACCCGCGAGTACCTGGTCGTGGAGTACGCCCCCGCCAAGCGCGGCCAGCCCGGCGACCGCCTCTACATCCCCACCGACCAGCTGGAGCAGATCACCAAGTACGTCGGCGGCGAGGCCCCGACGCTGCACCGGCTCGGCGGCGCCGACTGGACCAAGACCAAGGCCCGCGCGAAGAAGGCGGTCAAGGAGATCGCCGCCGACCTGATCAAGCTGTACTCGGCGCGGATGGCGGCCCCCGGCCACACCTTCGGCCCCGACACGCCCTGGCAGCGCGAGCTGGAGGACGCCTTCCCGTACGCGGAGACCCCCGACCAGCTCACGACGATCGCCGAGGTCAAGGAGGACATGGAGAAGTCGGTCCCGATGGACCGGCTGATCTGCGGCGACGTCGGCTACGGCAAGACGGAGATCGCCGTCCGCGCGGCCTTCAAGGCGGTCCAGGACGGCAAGCAGGTCGCGGTCCTCGTGCCCACGACGCTGCTCGTGCAGCAGCACTTCGGCACGTTCACCGAGCGGTACGGCCAGTTCCCGGTGAACGTCCGCGCCCTGTCCCGCTTCCAGACGGACACCGAGTCCAAGGCGACCCTGGAGGGCCTGCGCGACGGCTCCGTGGACATCGTCATCGGCACCCACCGCCTCTTCTCCTCCGAGACCAAGTTCAAGGACCTCGGCCTGGTCATCGTCGACGAGGAGCAGCGCTTCGGCGTGGAGCACAAGGAGCAGCTGAAGAAGCTCCGGGCCAATGTCGACGTGCTCACGATGTCGGCGACCCCCATCCCTCGTACGCTCGAAATGGCCGTCACCGGCATCCGCGAGATGTCGACGATCACGACGCCGCCGGAGGAGCGCCACCCGGTGCTCACCTTCGTCGGGCCGTACGAGGAGAAGCAGATCGGCGCGGCCATCCGCCGTGAACTGCTGCGCGAGGGCCAGGTCTTCTACATCCACAACCGGGTGGAGTCCATCGACCGGGCGGCGGCCCGCCTGCGCGACATCGTGCCCGAGGCGCGGATCGCCACCGCGCACGGCCAGATGTCCGAGCAGGCCCTCGAACAGGTCGTGGTCGACTTCTGGGAGAAGAAGTTCGACGTCCTCGTGTCGACGACGATCGTCGAGTCCGGCATCGACATCTCCAACGCCAACACGCTGATCGTGGAGCGCGGCGACAACTTCGGCCTGAGCCAGCTGCACCAGCTGCGCGGCCGCGTCGGCCGCGGCCGCGAGCGCGGCTACGCCTACTTCCTGTACCCGCCGGAGAAGCCGCTGACCGAGACCGCCCACGAGCGCCTCGCGACCATCGCCCAGCACACGGAGATGGGCGCGGGCATGTACGTGGCGATGAAGGACCTGGAGATCCGCGGCGCGGGCAACCTGCTCGGCGGCGAGCAGTCCGGGCACATCGCGGGCGTCGGC
>NZ_JBHYJH010000388.1:0-3141 GCF_042740445.1 Streptomyces sp. NPDC059003
GGGCTCGCCCCGGGCCCCGCCGGCGTCCCCTCGTAGACTGCGGCCACAAGATCCTCAAGGCCGGAGGTCCTTCATGACGCAGCAGGTAACCGTGGTCACCGGCGGCAGCCGCGGCATCGGCGCCGCCGTCGCGCTACGGCTCGCGCAGGACGGCCACGACATAGCCCTCGGCTACCGGTCCGACGCGGACGCGGCGGAGAAAGCGGCAGAGGCTGTGCGCGCCACCGGGCGCCGGTGCGTCACCGTCGCGCTCGACACGGCCGACGAGGCCGACGTCGACCGGCTCTTCGAGACGGCGGCCGCCGCACTCGGCCCGGTCACGGGCCTGGTGAACAACGCGGGCGTCAGCGGCCCGAACGGCCCCCTCGCGGAGGCGGACGCCGAGGGCATGCGCCGCGCCATCGACGTGAACGTCCTCGGCTATCTGCTCTGCGCCCGCCGCGCGGTCCGCGACATGACCCGCACCGGCGGCGGCGCGATCGTGAACATCTCGTCGGCCGCCGCGACCCTCGGCAGCCCCGGCCAGTACGTCCACTACGCCGCCACCAAGGCCGCCGTCGACGCCATGACCGTCGGCCTCGGCAAGGAGGTCGCGCCCCTCGGCATCCGCGTCAACTGCGTGGCCCCCGGCATCATCTGGACCGAGTTCCACGAGGACCCCGAGCGCCCGGCGAAGCTCGCCGGCGTCATCCCGATGGGCCGCTCGGGCCGCCCCGAGGAGATCACCGGCGCCGTCTCCTGGCTCCTGTCGGACGACGCCTCGTACACGACCGGCGCGGTGCTCCGCGTCGCGGGCGGGATGTAGGGGGAGCGGACCGTGGAACTCCGTACCGTTCGGCTCACCGACGACATCGTCCTGCGCCCGGCGACCACCGCGGACGCCGGGGCCCTCGCCCGCGCCTACGACCACAGCCGCGACCACCTCGGCCCGTGGGAACCGGTGCGCCCGCCCGAGTTCTTCACGGCGGCCGGCCAGCTGGCCGGACTCCAGGTGTACGAGCAGGAGCGCGCGGAGGGGCTGCGGGCGCGCTGGCTGCTGTGGGACGAGTCCGCGCCGGGGGCGGGCGAGGGCGGCGGGCCCGTCGTCGCGGGCGGCATCACGCTCTCCAACATCGCGGGCGGCCCCTTCCGCAGCGCCAACCTCGGCTACTGGATGCACGTGGCGTACGCCGGACGCGGCATCGCCACCAGCGCCGTGACCGCGGTGTGCGCCGCGGCCGACGCCGACCTGGGGCTGCACCGTCTGGAGGCGGGCACCCTCCTGCACAACGCGGCCTCGCAGCGCGTGCTCGCCAAGTGCGGCTTCAAGGAGTTCGGCCTCGCCCCCTCCTATCTGCACATCAACGGCGCCTGGCGCGACCACCGGCTCTTCCAGCGGCTCCTCAACGACCGCGCCCCCGCCGCGAACTGAGTATCCGTCAGCCGCCGAACAGCACGTCGCCCTGCGCGCTGCGCCGGTAGCGCACCACCTGCCGGTCCCGCTCCCTGAGGACCAGGCCGGTGCGGTGCAGGACGCCCAGGTGGTACGAGACGGTGGCGGGCGCCAGGCAGTGGCGGGCGGCGAGTTCGCCGGTGGTGCGCGGCGCGGTGAGGTCGCCGAGGAGCGCGGCCCTGCTCTCGCCGAGCAGCCGCCCCACGCCCGGGCGCCGCGGCCGGTCCGCCGCGCCGCCGAGGCCCACCGCGGGATAGCCGAGCACCGCGTTGCCCGGCTCGGCGAGCTGCGCGCTGACCTGCGGCCAGCTCGCGGCCATCGGCGTGAGGACGAGCTCCGCGTCGCGGTACTCGATCGTCTCGTCGTAGTTCTTACGGACCGTCAGACGCCCCCCGGCCCAGGTGATGTCGGGGTGCAGCGACCTGAGCAGGTGCCCGACGCCGTACGTGGCGATCTCCCCGGCGCGGGCGGCCACGTCGGCGTCGAGAACCGACCGCAGACCGCTCCAGCCGTCGGCGACGGCGTCCTGCCAGAACTTCCGCAGACCGTCCGCGGCCCGCTCGGCGAAGGTCCCGGCCTCCACCGCGGTCAGGACGTCGCCCGGCACCGGACCGCCCAGGAACCGCACCGCGCACACCTGGAACGCGGCCTCCTCCTCCGGCGTCGCGTCGACGGCCTCGAGCTGCTCGGCGAACGTCCGTGCCGCGGGGCCCGCCCGGGGTTTGGGCGTCAGGAGGTCCGGCATGTAGGTGGGCCCGCCCGGCACGGGCAGGCACCGCGCGACGAGCGCGACGTCGGGGTCGCGCAGCGCCCAGCGGGCGGCCGCGCCCGGGTCGCCGAACACCGGATGCCGCCCGCCCGTCACCGCGTACCGCAGCCACCCGACGGCTTCGAGCGCGGGCGAAGGAGCGAGCCGGACCCTGCCGAGGGACTCCGCGTCCAAGTGCGCGTGGATCACGCCTCCGGAGCGTAGCCCCGGGCAGGGGGCCGCCCGCCACGCGAGACTCGGCCATTCGAACGTCGTCGAATTCCTCCCTCCCTTGCCCCGGGCGGGAGTTGGCTGGTCCCGACGGAGGACCGGAGAGCGCCGAGCGGGGTGAAAGGGGACGTGCCATGGTGCGCAAGGGGAGGAAGGTCATGCTGTCCGTGCTGCTGTGCGGGGCCGCGGCCGTGGCGACGACGGCGGGTGCGGCGGCGACCGGCCGGGGCGCGGCGGCCGGGCAGGAGCGGTCCGGCTCGGGCACCGAGGCCTCCGGCGCCGAAGTCCGGCGCTGTGCCGCGCAGTTCGGGTCCGCGGTACGGGCGTACGTGGACGCGACGCGCGACCGGGACACGGAGCGGTACGAGCGCCTGGTGCACGACGGCTACACGATCGTCTTCGCCGACGGTGAGGTCCGTGAGGGCAAGGCGGACTCCATGGAGTTCATCAGGGAGTTCTTCGCCGACACCGGCTGGAACCAGACGTTCCAGGAGACGCGCCGGGTGGTCTCGGGCTGCCGCACCGGCTTCGTGCTCTTCGACTCGGTGTACACCAGGCCCGCCGACGGCTACCGGGCGCACCTGGTGATCGGGCTCAGCTTCACCAGGGAGCACGGCCGCTGGCTCGTCCTGCACGACCAGAACAGCCGCCTGGCCGACTGACACCGGACCGCGGCGCCGGGGCGCGGCGCGTCGCGGGGGGCGCGCGCGGGCCCCGACGCACGCGCAGA
>NZ_JBHYJH010000389.1:0-3134 GCF_042740445.1 Streptomyces sp. NPDC059003
GAGAAACAGAATGCGACTCACGAGTCGACCAGCCATCTCAAGACCGGCTCACTAGAACTCCTGGCGAATGGAGCAACCACGCAGTTCGCACCTTGGCCGGGATGCGTCAACGCAGCGAGGCCCTGGTCCGCGCACCGCAGCACGTACCGGTTTGAGAAGTTGGGGCCCCACGCCGCCGACGCGCGGCTCCTGATTGAGAAGCTGGACCTCATGGCCGCCGCGCTCTCCGCCCCACGCTGGTGACCACCGTCACCGCGGGCACCTTGGCGCGGCCCGCATCGTTGGCCTGGCTGTCTGTACGCACTTCCGTCGGGACCACGGTTCCAAGGTCTTTTGGTACCAAGCTCGAACCGTCGGCCGACGGTTCACCTGAGCCCCTGACGGCCTCTTCTCGCTGGCTGCGCTTGTGCGTTGGCCCTCCACCGGCTCGGCAGTCGAACGGTTGTCGGAGCCCAAAGAACCTGGTGCGCTGGTACCAACGAACCTGCGTACAGACAGCCTGGCCGTGAGCAGACAACGATCCCGGCGGCATCGCCGTCCCGCGCCCGTGCTGGAGGCCGAGCCCGTGCTGGAGCCCTTCACCCTCGACGACCTCAGGCACGTACGCCTCGGCGTCTACCTCGCGGACCATTCGTTCTTCGAGCGCGCACGCGTTCACGAGGCGTACGCCCGCACCGTGCACGTCGGCCGCGGCGTGCTCATCGTGGCCCATCAGCTCTTCCCCCGTCCGGCCTGGCGGCCGTACCTGGCCTACTTCGCCCGCGGCCAGGCCGACGCCCGCTTCACGCTGCTGCCGCACGCACGCGAACATGCCAGTGCCGACGCGGCGGTCAAGACGAGCGAGGCCCTGGCCGCCCAGATGCCCACCACCTCATGGCAGCACTCCCTCGGCCTGTTCGCCCAAGCCGTGCCGCGTCAGCCGGCGGCCTGAGCGCGGGCACGGTCGAAGGCGGCGTATGCCTCCTCGACGCCGGGCCGCGGCCGTTCGTCCGGCTCGGGCGTATCGGGTTCCGGTCTGTCGGTATCTGCCGGAGCGGGCCTCGCGCACACGTACGTGAAGGGATCTTCCACACGGCCTGTCATATGCCGCGCAGAAGCATGTTGTCCTGTGTCACCGAGTCGTCCCTGACGCGGTCGTTCTGACCTGCGGTGAGAATCTTGAGTGGCGAAGTGGCCGTGAGCCGCAGGTGCCGCCGTTCGGAGACGCGGAGAGTTCTCGCCAGTGGATCTTGCTGGATCGTGTGGATGCTTGGCGAGTGCTGCTGCGGCGAGTTCGATGGCGTCGGGGTAGATCGCGGCGTGTGCGTAGGTGTCGAGGTCGGTCGGGACGCCGCGGTGGTGATTGTGGGTCTGCAGTGCGAGGAGCCGGTATCTCCAGTGGTGCTGGACGGCGGCCGGGGAGGCAGGCCAGGGCGGAACGGCTTCGACCGCGGTTTGGTGCGTGAGAGTGAGTTGCTGGGGTGTGAAGCGGCGGAGGAGTCGGTTCACCCGGTGTTGGGCTGTGGTGATCTCGGGACATATGGAGAGGTCGAGGTGGGGTTCTCCGAGATCGCTGAGCCAGATTCCGTGCTGTGTGCAGACCTTGTGGTGAATCGGGAGGTGGACGGGGACGGGCTGGCGGATGCCGCGGCGGGACGTGCACCGGCGGCAGGCGGTCGTGGCCCGGACGGGGCTTTCGTCGGTGCCGAAGGCGGGCAGTGCATGAATCAGGCCGGCGGGAGTGGTGCTGGTGAGGTGAGCGAGTTCGTGCAGGGCTTGGGTGGCTGCGGGGGCGAGCATGTGGTGCTGGGCTCGGTCGTCGATGTTGTTGGCTTTCGTGGAGAACCAGGTGGGCAGCACGGCCAGTACCTCGGTGACGGTGAGGTGGTTGGCCTGGGCGATCCGGGCCAGGTAGGAGTTGAGGGTTTCTCCTGTGACCGGGGCGACTCGCTGTGGCAGTACCGGTGTCCGCGCGTGCCTGCGGGTGAGCGTGCGGGACATCCCGGATAGGTCCTGGGGGTGTTCCTCCTGCGAGTCGGTTTTCTGGCGGTCGGCCGGGACCAGCAGGCGGTGTCGGCGCTTCAGTTCGCGGTAGAGGGTTGCTCGGCTTCCCTGGTAGCCGAGGTCGGCGACTTCTTTGAACAGAACGCTGGTCCGCAGCTGCGGATCCTCGGTGAGTCGCTGACGGCAATAGCTGGCGAGGGGTTCGGTGAGCAGGCTCGGCCGCGGGGCCCGAATCCCCGGCGTTCTGCGGCCATTGATGTAGTCGCGAACGGTTTGGTGGCTGTGGCCGATGTGGTCGGCGATGGCCTGCACCGGCCATCCGGCCGCGTGCAGGGTGAGGATCTTCTCGGCTCGTTCTCGGGGCAGCATCGGCGTCGATCACGTGGCGGGTGGCCGTGGGGACTGGGAAGTGAAGTCGGCGTCGACGGCGTCGAGGTCCTTCTTGGTGATCTTCTCGGTGCCGTCCAGGACGGCGTTGATGGCAGCGCTGCGGATCAGCCAGAGCAGGCTTCCGATCATCCCGTGGGTGCGCTGGTGCAGATATCGGTCGAGCCGGGTGAGGGAACCGGGCCGGTGGCGGTGGAGCCTGAGGCTGTCCTCCAGGGCTGCGATCAGCGCGGTCCATTGCTGGTTCTGGCCGAACGGTCCGGTGCGGACCATGCCGAACCGCCCGGCGATCTGTTCCCCGCGGGCGCCGGAGAGCAGTCCGGTGCGTTCCAGGCTGATTCCGGCGTAGACGAAGGTGGCCGGGATGCGTTCGGAGAAGTACTTCAGGGTGTCGGAGGCTTCAGCGCCGGCGCGTGTGGCGGTGTTGGGGTTGTGGAGTTCGTCGACTGCGACGAGGGTCACGTGGGCGTCCGTACTGACGCCGCAGACCGCGTCGGCGATGTCAGTGATGTTGCTCCTGGTGGAGATCGGCAGGTCGAAGAACCGGGCGAACTCCATCGCGATCATCTTGGGGGTGGCGGCGGGCGGGACGGTGATGTAGATGACCGGGATGTCGCCGGAGGAGTTCGGGTGACGCCGCCGGTGGATCACCTCGACGGTCTTGCCGAGTTGAGTGAGCCCGGTGGTCTTGCCGGTTCTGGCAGGGCCGGCGTTTCGCGAGTGCATCCGCACCGTAGACGGCTGACATGTTTGCCGCTGGCCTG
>NZ_JBHYJH010000390.1:0-3086 GCF_042740445.1 Streptomyces sp. NPDC059003
GCGCAGGGGGTGCGCGGGTGCCGGGGGGCGGAGGGCTGTAGCCGGTGCGCGGGCGAGCGGTGTGCCGGGGCGGGTGTGCCGTTGCCGCCTGTGCGTGCGGGGCTGGGCGGGGCGGGGGCCCGGGGGGGGGTGAGGGGGTGCGTAGGTCAGATGTGGGGGTGGCTGGCGGGGGGTTGGGTGGTGGGGTGGAAGGGTTGCTGGGTGACCCAGGGCGGTTGGGAGCGGGGGCGGTGTGGTGCGGGCTGCGGGGCCGGGGCGGGCGCGTGCTGAGGGTGGGGGGCGGACGCCTGGGCCGGGACGGGGGCCGGGGCCGGGATGGGGGCCGGAGCAGGCGCGGGGGTGGGCGCGGGGGTGGGCGCGGGGGTGGGCGCGGGGGTGGGCGCGGGGTGGAGGGTGAAGCGGACGGGGGTGCCTGCCGGGACGCGGATGACGGTGTGCACGTTCGCAGCCCAGATCTCGAACAGGTCCTTCTCGCCCGCGCGCGGGCGGCGGCTCATGGCGGCGATCGCTCCCAGGCTCCACTCGATGGCCTGTCCGTCGGGCTCGCCTTCGGTGAGGCTGAGGCTGGCGATGCGGGTGACCCCGGCGGCGTAGGCCTCCTCGATGGGGGCCTCGTGCGGTGTCGTCATGGTGGTTGCTGCCCCCTCGGGGGTGGTGCGGCGGTGTCGGTGAGGGGACGGTACGGCGCCGGGGGGCGCGGGCGGGGTACGGCCGTGCGGGGGTGGCCGGTGGATTCCCGTGGGGCGGGAGGGTGTTGGGGGGAAGGTGGCGGGGGGCGGGAGGCGGCTCGGTGCGGTGCGGGCGTGCGAAAGCCCCGGGCCGGGGCCCGGGGCTGCGGTGAAAGGGCGCGCAGGAGGTGGAGGGGTTAGGGGGTGGGCCAGGTGCTGCCGGGGGTGAGGTCGTAGCCGGGAAGGAAATCGGTGTGGGGCAGGGGCGGGATGACGTCGCCGGTGAACGGGTTCGTGCAGTGGGCGTCGAAGACCTCGGCTGCGGTGAGGGGGTGGAGGTGGCCCTGGAGCAGACGCCATCCGGTCAGGCGGTCGCGGGCGTGGGGGGCCGTGGTGCGCAGCAGCAGCGCGCCGGTCGAGCGGGGGGCGGGTTCGGGGTCGGGGGTGGTGCAGCGGGTGCAGGGGGCGTTGCTGGCGGCCAGGGCGGCGGCCAGGACGGCGACCAGGCGCGCCGCGTCGGTGTCGTCGAAGCGGGTGGGGGTGTCGGGGGTTTCCTGCTCGGCGGTCAGGCCTATGGTCAGGCGTTCTCCGTCGGCGGTACAGGTGCAGGTCAGGGTGTGGCTGCCGGTTCCGGCCCGGTCCAGGACGGCGTCCAGGAGGCGTCCGGCCCGGTCGATGGCGGCGTTGGCGCGGTCTTGGCCGCAGTCCTTGCAGGATCCGGCGTCGTCCAGCAGGAGGTGGGCGAGTTCGCCGCAGGCGTGCTGGGCGGCGCGGTCGATGAGCTGGTGGATGAGGGTGTCGATGTCCTGGCCCTGGTAGGTGAGGTGGGGGCCGTGGGCGGCGAGTTCGAGGGTGTAGCGGGCGCGGCTGGTAGGGGTGTCGGGGTCGATGCTGTGGCTGGTGCAGAAGTCGGTGTAGTGGGTGGCGTCGAAGTGGAGGGCGAGGGTGTGCTGGCCGTGGGTGGTGTGGGTGCGCAGGAGGGTTTCGGTGTGGGTGAGGTAGGCGGGGTGGTCGGTGGTGTGGGGGAAGGAGTGGTGGGTTTGGAGGGTGGCGTAGTCGTCGGGGTCGATGATGACGGGGATGAGGGCGGGGGTGTCGGGGGTGAGGTGGGGGGCAGGGCCGGAGAGGGCTTCGGGTGCGGGTGCGGGGGTGGGGGTGGGCTCGGTCGCGGTCTGGGGAGTGGTGGGATCTGCCATAGGGGTCTCCTGGGTCGCAAGGGGGCCGCTGCCGCTGTCCGGGGCGGTGCACGTCGCGGTGTGCCGGGCGGTGCGGTGGCGGGCTTGAGGCGGTCTTGGTGGGAGGAGACGCTAGGGCGGAAACCCGTGCAGACCGGGCGCTGTGACCTGCCAATTCGCTGGTGTGGCGGGGCCGGTTGGGCTTGGGGCGGGCGCGGGCGGTGGGCGGGGGCCGGGCGGTGAGGGCGGGCGGTGAGGGGGCCGGGCAGTGAACCGCCCGGGTGCTGCGGGCCCGGGCGGCGCGCGGCCGCTGCGCGGGCGGGGGTGAAGCGCAGGGGTGGCCGGTGAGGGCCGGTCACCTCGACGCCTCAGGGAGGAGCGGCGCGGGCGCTGTGGGCCAGGCGGCGCGAGGGCCAGGCGGCGCGCGGCCGGGGGTTGAGACACGGGCGGGGCCAAGAGCGCGCGGGCGCTGCGGGGTCCGGGCGGCGCGGCCGGGCGCGGGCAGTGTGGGCAGGGCGTCCAGGGCGCGGCTGCTGCGGGGCCCGGACGGCGCGGCCGGGCGGGGGTTTGGATGCGGGCGGGAGCGCGAACTGCCCCGGCCTGGCGGCCGGGGCAGTTCGGTTGCGCGGCGGGGCGCTGGGGGGGTGTCCGGAGTTCGGCGGCCGTCGCCGGGGGCGATGTGGGCGGCCGTCTCCGTGAGGAGCTGCTGCCCGTGACGGCCGGGGGGGCGACGGGGGTGGGGTCAGCGGGGGGTGGGTGTGATCACCCAGTACAGGGTTGTCCCTCCGTAGAGGGAGATCGTCCGCCCGTGGGTGTCTGTGCCATAGCGGTGGTAGCGCTCCACCCACAGCTTCGTGATGGTGAGGGGGGTACCGGTGGCTTTCCCGGGGTCTCGCGATGGCCGGAAGCCGTGGGGGGTTTCCGTTCCGTAGATCTGGAAGGGCGGCTGTATGCCGGTCAGCGTCCGGCGCTGTGGCTGCGCGCTGCTGGATGGTGGTGTGTCGGCAGTCATGAGTGCTCCCACTCGGTCTCGTTGGGGTCATCTGGCGGTCCGGGCCCGGTCCGTGGCCGGGCGGGCGGGCCTGAGGTGCTGGAGCCCGCGCCTCGATGGCGCTGGCGGCCCCGCACCGCGTCGTATGCGGGACACTGCGGCGCGGTGCCGCCGGGGCGGCGCGGTATCACGGTCCCGGGCTCCGACCCCCGGGCCCCGGAGGGCGTTCCCCTGGGGGTGTTGCTGTCGGCC
>NZ_JBHYJH010000391.1:0-3050 GCF_042740445.1 Streptomyces sp. NPDC059003
GGTCCAGGGGGCGGAGCCCCCTGGTTTCGGGAAAGGGGCGGGTCTGGGGCGCCCCCGCGAGGCCCACCCGAGAGGCGCTGTCGGATCCACCCCCCGCTACGGCCACAATGGGGGGATGAGCGAAAGCCCCGCACCCCTCGCCGACCCGCACCTCGTCTTCGACCCCGTCGCCACCGACGCCCCGCGGGACATCGTCGTCCTCGGCTCGACGGGCTCCATCGGCACGCAGGCCATCGACCTCGTCCTGCGCAACCCCGGCCGCTTCCGCGTCACGGCCCTGTCCGCCGCGGGCGGCCGCGTGGCGCTGCTCGCGGAGCAGGCCCGGCGCCTGCGGGTGCGGACCGTGGCGGTGGCCCGCGAGGACGTCGTACCGGCGCTGCGCGAGGCGCTGCGGGAGGAGTACGGCGCGGGGGAGCCGCTGCCGGAGATCCTCGCGGGCCCGGACGCGGCCACCGAGCTCGCCGCGTCCCCCTGCCACACGGTGCTCAACGGCATCACCGGCTCCATCGGCCTCGCCCCCACGCTCGCCGCCCTGGAGGCGGGCCGCACGCTCGCGCTCGCCAACAAGGAGTCCCTGATCGTCGGCGGCCCGCTGGTGAAGGCCCTGGCCAAGCCGGGCCAGATCATCCCGGTGGACTCCGAGCACGCCGCCCTGTTCCAGGCGCTGGCCGCGGGCACCCGTACCGACGTACGGAAGCTGGTCGTGACCGCGTCCGGCGGGCCCTTCAGAGGCCGGACGAAGGCCGAGCTCGCCGACGTCACGCCGAAGGACGCGCTGGCGCACCCGACGTGGGCCATGGGCCCGGTGATCACGGTGAACTCCGCGACGCTGGTGAACAAGGGCCTGGAGGTCATCGAGGCCCATCTGCTCTACGACATCCCCTTCGACCGCATCGAGGTCGTCGTGCACCCGCAGTCGTACGTGCACTCCATGGTCGAGTTCGCCGACGGCTCCACGCTCGCGCAGGCCACGCCGCCGGACATGCGCGGGCCCATCGCCATCGGCATCGGCTGGCCCGAGCGGGTGCCCGACGCGGCGCCCGCGTTCGACTGGACGAAGGCCTCGACCTGGGAGTTCTTCCCGCTCGACACCGAGGCGTTCCCGTCGGTGGGGCTCGCCCGGCACGTGGGGGAGCTCGCGGGCACGGCCCCCGCGGTGTTCAATGCCGCCAACGAGGAGTGCGTGGACGCCTTCCTGGCGGGCACGCTGCCCTTCAACGGGATCATGGAGACCGTGACCCAGGTCGTCGCCGAGCACGGCACACCGCGCACGGGAACCTCGCTGACCGTGGCGGACGTCCTCGAAGCGGAGACCTGGGCGCGCGCCCGGGCCCGTGAACTGACCGCTACGACGGACCGGACGACCGCGGAGGCTCGTGCATGACGACCCTGATGATGATCCTCGGCATAGTCGTCTTCGTGATCGGGCTGCTCTTCTCGATCGCCTGGCACGAGCTGGGCCATCTGTCGACGGCGAAGATGTTCGGCATCCGGGTGCCCCAGTACATGGTCGGCTTCGGCCCGACGATCTTCTCCCGCAAGAAGGGCGACACCGAGTACGGCGTCAAGGCGATCCCGCTCGGCGGCTACATCCGCATGATCGGCATGTTCCCGCCGGGGCCCGACGGGAAGCTGGAGGCGCGGTCCACCTCGCCGTGGCGGGGCATGATCGAGGACGCGCGCTCGGCGGCGTTCGAGGAGCTCAAGCCCGGCGACGAGTCCCGGCTCTTCTACACGCGCAAGCCGTGGAAGCGCGTGATCGTGATGTTCGCCGGGCCCTTCATGAACCTGATCCTGGCCGTCGTGATCTTCCTCGGCGTGATGATGACCTTCGGCATCAGCACCCAGACCACCTCGGTCGGCAAGGTGTCCGACTGCGTCATCGAGGCCAGCGAGAACCGCGCGACCTGCGCGAAGGGCGACAAGCCCGCGCCCGCCAAGGCCGCGGGGCTCAAGGCGGGCGACAAGATCGTCGCCTTCCGGGGCAAGCCCGTGGACGACTGGTCCACGCTCCAGTCGCGGATCCGCGACACCATCGGCCCGGCCACGATCACCGTCGAGCGCGACGGCAAGCGCGTCGATCTGCACGCCAACCTGATCAAGAACCAGGTCAGCAAGACGGACGGCGACGGCGGCTACGTCGAGGGCAAGTACGTGTACGCCGGGTTCCTCGGCTTCACGCCCGCGTCCGGCATCGTCCAGCAGTCCTTCGGCGAGTCCGTGGACCGCATGGGCGACATGATGGAGAACGGCGTCGAGTCGATCGTGGCCCTGCCGTCCAAGATCCCGGACCTGTGGAACGCGGCGTTCGGCGACGGGGACCGCAAGCAGGACTCCCCGATGGGCGTGGTGGGCGCGGCCCGCGTCGGCGGCGAGGTGTTCACCCTGGACATCCCGCCGGAGAACCAGATCGCGATGATGCTGTTCCTGGTCGCCGGGTTCAACCTGTCGCTGTTCCTGTTCAACATGCTGCCGCTGCTGCCGCTGGACGGCGGGCACATCGCGGGCGCCCTGTGGGAGTCGCTGCGGCGGAACGCGGCGAAGGTGCTGCGGCGTCCCGACCCGGGCCCGTTCGACGTGGCGAAGCTGATGCCCGTGGCGTACGTGGTGGCGGGGATTTTCATCTGCTTCACGATTCTGGTGCTCATCGCGGACGTGGTTAACCCCGTGAGAATCTCCTAGTCACACGGAGTTTGCGGCGGTCAGGCACTGTATGTGCCTGACCGCCCTCATTTGTGCGGTCACGCCCACCAATGGGTGGACATCGGGGCGTGATGTGCCCAGTGCCTGTGGGGTGCCGTAACCTCGAACCCGCGAAAACAGCGATGCCGCGAAGCCCGGAGCCCGCCGCACTCGGGTCCTTGATCCACACTTTGGGGATGCACGCCAGATGACTGCCGTTTCTCTCGGAATCCCGTCCGTACCGACCAAGCTCGCCGACCGCAGGGTCAGCCGCAAGATCCAGGTCGGTTCGGTGGCCGTCGGCGGGGACGCACCGGTGTCGGTGCAGTCGATGACGACGACGCGTACGTCCGACATCGGGGCGACGC
>NZ_JBHYJH010000392.1:0-3015 GCF_042740445.1 Streptomyces sp. NPDC059003
CCGCGGCCGCCCCCACTACTTGAGGTGCGGCCCATCTGCGTTGCCGGAGCAGGGTTGGCTCGGTTGGCGGCTGCTTTGTGTTGCCCGGCGGCGGGGTGCTTTCTTTGGGTCGGGAGCCGCCCTGCGGCACGATTGCCCGCAGCCGGGTGGCAGGTATCTACTCGGCCCTCGGCGTCAGGCGTTCCGGGCCCGGCTCCGGGTGGGTTTTCAGCTTCTTTTTCAGGGACTCGTCCTCGTACGTCAATGGGCCCGGGCCCATTCTTGGGGGGACTCCTGAGATGGCTTTGCCGGGGGACTGTGGGGGTTCGTAGTGGGTGGGGGCGGTGCGGGCCGTGAGGGCTGTGGTGCCGATGATCAGGGCGGTGAAGGCGATGGCCGCGCGGGTCCACAGGCGGGCCCGGCGTTCGCTGCGCGTGCGGACGGTGGCGGGCGGCGGGGGCGGCAGTTCCTCCGCGCGGCCGAGTGAGTCCAGGCGCTGGTGCAGGGCCGCGGGGCCGTCGGCGAGTTCGGGGAGGAGCGCGGTGAGCGTCTCGCGGGCGTGGGTCAGGCGGGCGGCCGCGGCGGGGGTGCTGGCCTCCGTCTCGGCGGCGGTCTCGGGCAGGTCGAGCCCGACGCCGTCGTAGAGCAGCAGGGTGCGGCGCTGCGCGGGCGGCAGGCTGAGCAGCGCGTCGAGGAAGGCGTGGTCGGACGCGTCCGCGGGCGGTGCGTCGGGGCGCCGCAGGCGCGGGCGGAACCGGTGCCAGGGCGACATCGCGTACTCGTACGCGGCCGCGCGGACCCAGCTCGCCGGGTCGCGGTCGCGCGCGACTTCGGGCCAGCGCTGCCAGGCCAGTTGGAAGGCGCGTTCCACGGACTCGGTGGCGAGGGCGCGGTGGCCGGTGAGGGCGTAGGCCTGCCGCACCAGGACCGGGGCGGTGCGGGTGCAGAGGGCGTCGAAGGCCTCTTCGGGGGTGGTCGGGGGTGCGGGGGCCGATGGGCGGGGCGCCTGCGGACCGGACATCTGCGGCTCCGGGGAAGGGGCGGGGGCGACGCGTCCCGGCTGCGGCTCGGCCGACGCGGCCGACGCGGCCGACGCGGTCGGCTCGGTCGACGTGACCGACGTGATCGGTGTGACCGAAGTGATGGACGTGACCGGCGCGGTCGGTGTCCGCTCCGCGGCGATCGTCGTGAGCAGCCGCGCGTACGCCTCGCGGCGGCGGCCCCGCGGGTCCGTGCGGCCGGACTCCCAGGAGCGGACGGTCTCGCGGGTGACGCCCACCAGCGCGGCGAGTTCGGCCTGGCTCAGCGACCTCGCCTCGCGCAGCCTGCGGCGTTCCTTGGGGGACGGCAGGGAGAGGGCAGGGCTCTGCGTCATGACCAGCCGTTCCGCCGTACGAAAAAGAACATAAACGTATCTTGAGCGACACATCCGGCAATAGCCCGTTACGCGGAGAAAGCGCGTGTCGTTGGGAGCATGGCCGGGTGACCCACCTCACCGAATCCGGCTCCTCGTGGCCGTCCCGCGAGCCTTCGTCCGGCGCCCACGACCCCCAGGAAGCACGGGAGCGCGCGCCCGGGTTCGCCACCTGCGTCCTCGGCGGGGCGATCGCCGCGGGGCTCGGGCTCGGCGCGCTCGCGGTCCTGGTGATGGTGCTCTGGATCAGCTCCCCCTACCCGGACAGCGGCCTCGACGGGGCGCTGCACGTGGCGGCCGCGCTGTGGCTGCTCGCGCACGGCACGGAACTCATCCGTACGGAGACGCTGTCCGGCGTGCCCGCGCCGGTCGGCGTCACACCGCTGCTCCTGGTCGCGCTGCCGTGCTGGCTGCTGCACCGGGCGGCGCGGGACGCGGCGGACCCGGAGGGCCGGGCCGGGGAGCCGCGGGCGGCGTGGTGGGGGGTGGTCACGGGCTATGTCGCGGTGGGGACGGCCGCGACGCTGTACGCGGAGGGCGGCGCGCTGCGGCCCTCGTGGCCGAGCGCGGCGGCGCACGTGCCGCTGCTCGCGGTGGTGGCGGCCGGGTTCGGCGTGTGGACGGCGCACGGGCGGCCCCGCGGGCCCCTGCCGGAGGCGGTGCGGCGCGGCGTCGACGCGCTGCCGGACGCGGTGCGCCGCTGCTTCGTGCACGAGGGCGCGCCCGGCTTCGTACGGGTACGGGAACGGGCGCTCGCCGTCGGCCGGGCGGGGCTTGCCGGGACGGTGGTGCTGGTGGGCGGGGGCGCGCTGCTCGTCGCCGTGTCGCTGGTGCTGCACGGCGGCCTTGTGCGGGAGTCGTTCCTGGACATCACCGGGGTGTGGTCGGGCCGGTTCGCGGTGCTGCTGCTCGCGCTCGCGCTGGTGCCGAACGCGGCGGTGTGGGGTGCGGCGTACGGGCTCGGGCCGGGGTTCGTGCTCGGCACCGGTGCAGTCGTGGGGCCGCTCGGGGCGGCGTCGGCGCCGATGCTGCCGGTGTTTCCGCTGCTGGCCGCCGTGCCGCAGGCGGGGCCCGGGTCGCCGTACACGTGGGCGGCGGGGGCCGTGCCGGTGGCGGCGGGGTGTGCGGTGGCGTGGTTCACGGTGCGGGTGGCCGCGCCGGCCTTCGGGGAGCGGGACGCGGCGTGGTCGGCGGGGCGGACGGCGCTTGCGGCCGGGGGCGCGGCCCTGCTCTGCGGGGGTGTGTACGGCGGGCTCGCCGGGGCCGCGGGTGGGGCCATGGGGGTGGGGGTGCTGGTCGACTTCGGGCCGGTGTGGTGGCTGGCCGGGGGTGCGGCTGTGGGGTGGACGGGGGTGGTGGGGGTGCCGGTGGCGTTGGGGGTGCGGGCCTGGCGGTTGCGGGAGCGGCGGGTGGCGTGGGGGTTTCGGGGGTGGTGGCGTCGTGGGCGGGGGGTGGCTGCGGCCGAGGTGGTGCCGGAGGTTGCGGCGCCGCCGTTGCCGGCGGCCCCTCCGCCTCCGGTTCCGCCCTCGCCGCTGACCCCGCCTCCGGTGCCGCCTGCCGCCCCGCTCTTCGAGCCGTATGACTTCTCGCCGGGGGTGGGGGGGCCTCGCGGGGGCGCCCCA
>NZ_JBHYJH010000393.1:0-3007 GCF_042740445.1 Streptomyces sp. NPDC059003
TTTGAGGACGAGCGCGCAGCGCGGAGAGAAGGGGGTCTGGGGGCGGAGCCCCCAGTTTCGGGAAGGGGCGGGCTTGGGGAGCCCCCGGCAGGGTCCCACCCGCATCGCGTACCCCGTCCGTCCCCAATTCCCGGAAGCGGAGCCTGTTGGGGAACCTTGACGGGCGGCCCGTCGTCCAAGGGGCAACTGCCGGAGAGTCTCCGCAGCGCGGTGTCGGCATCGCTGCTGGCTGCGACCGCTGACCACCCTCTCCGCCGCCTGCGGCCGGCAGCCCGCCGCCACCGGTGCGCCCCCTCCACAGTGCCGGTGGCGGCCCCCACCCCACGCGCACCACGGCACGCACCTTGACCCGCCGCACCCCACGGGATACCTGTGGCAGGTGCCTCACGACTCCCACAGCGCCCACGAATCGACCGGCGACCCGCGAGATCTCCGCTCCCTGCTGTCCCGCATGACGCTCGAAGAGAAGGTCGGCCAGCTCTTCGTCCTGCATGTGTACGGGCACCACGCCACCGACCCCGACCCGGCCGACGCCGAGCTCAACGAGAAGGAGCTCGGCGTCAGGACGGCCGCGGAGGCCATCGCCAAGTACCGGCCCGGCGGGCTCATCTACTTCGGCTGGGCCCACAACACCCGCGACCCCCGGCAGATCGTCGACCTGTCCAACGCCGTCCAGGACGCGGCCCTCGGCGCGGCGCCGGGCGTGCCGCTGCTGCTCACCATCGACCAGGAGCACGGCGTCGTCGCCCGTGTCGGCGCGCCCGCCACACTGCTCCCCGGTGCCATGGCGCTCGGCGCGGGCGGCTCGCGCGACGACGTGCGCGAGGCGGCCCGGATCGCGGGCGCCGAACTGCGGGCGCTCGGCGTGTTCCAGAACTACGCGCCGTCCGCCGACGTGAACGTGAACCCGGCCAACCCGGTCATCGGCGTGCGCTCCTTCGGCGCGGGCCCGGGCGCCGTGGCCGACTTCGTCACCGCCCAGATCGAGGGCTACCGCGACGCCGGGATCGCCGCCGCCGCCAAGCACTTCCCCGGCCACGGAGACACCGAGACCGACAGCCACTCGGCGCTCCCGCACATCCACCACACCCGCGAGCAGTGGGAGCGGCTCGACGCCCCGCCGTTCCGCGCCGCCCTCGCCGCCGGTGTCGACGTCGTGATGACCGCGCACATCGTGGTCCCCGCCCTCGACCCGGCGCTCGACCCGGCCACGCTCTCGCATCCGATCGTCACCGGCGTCCTGCGCGAACAGCTCGGCCACGACGGCGTGATCGTGACGGACTCCCTGTCCATGCAGGGCGTGCGCACCAAGTACGGCGACGACCGCGTGGCCGTCCTCGCCCTCAAGGCCGGCGTCGACCAGCTCCTGCACCCGCCGCAGCCCGAACTCGCCTTCCACGCGGTCGTGTCGGCCGTGCGCGACGGCGAGCTCTCCGAGGAGCGCGTCGACGCGTCCGTCCTGCGCGTCCTCCGGCTCAAGGAGAAACTGGGACTCTTCAAGGACCCGTACGCCGCCGTCGACGGCCTCGACGAGGCGGTCGGCAGCCGGGGGCACCTCGACACCGCCGACCGCATCGCCGAGCGCACGACCACGCTGCTGCGCAACGACGACGGGCTGCTCCCCCTCTCCCCCGGCACCCGCCCGAGGCTCCTCGTCGTCGGCGCCGACCCCGTCTCGCCGTCCGGCACGACGGGCCCGCCGACCTCCGTGCTCGCCGCCGAGCTCACCGGACTCGGCTTCACCGCGACGGCCCTCGCCACCGGCACCGAGCCCGCCCCGGAGTCCGTCGACGCGGCCGTGGCGGCGGCCGCGGACCACGACGCGGTGCTCGTCACCACGTACGACGTCGCGGACGGCGACCCCCAGCAGGCGCTCGTCGCCGCGCTCGCCGCCACCGGCACCCCCGTCGTCGCCGTCGCCGTCCGCATCCCGCACGACGTGGCGCGGCTCCCCGAAGCGGCCGCGTGCCTGGCCGCGTACTCCTGGACGGACGTCGAACTGCGCGCCGCCGCCCGGGTGCTCGCGGGCCGCACCCCGCCCGTCGGCCGCCTGCCCGTGCCGGTGCCGCGCCCGGACGACCCCGGGCAGGTGCTGTACCCGATCGGCTACGGACTTTCGTACTAGCCGGTACGCAGTCGGTCCCCCGCGGGCGTACGCGGCGTACGCAGCGCGCCCCGCGGTCCGGCGCCAACGAGCGCAAAGCCCCCGGAGCGCCTGGCGGGTCCACCTCCCGCGGGTCACGCTGGGTGCACATGGCGTGCGGTTCGGGGGGTGTGCCGTGCCGGTGTCCAGGGCGGGAGCGGTGTGCGGGGGCGTGTTCCTCGCCGCCGCGCTCGCCCTGACGGGGTGTCAGCGGTCCGGCGTGGGCGGGGCCCCGCCCGCGTCCGGCGCCGACGACGGGCCGAGCAGCGGCGCCGACCTCCGGCCCGCGTACGGGGCCGTGTTCCTCGGGGCCGGCGAGTGCAGTTCGCGGGGGCGCGAGACCTTCACCGAAGTGCCCTGCACCAGCGAGCGGGCCGCCGCGCGGGTCGTCGCCCGCTACGACGGCCGGGACACCGGCGGGCCCGCCTGTCCCGCCCGCACCGACTTCGTCCTCCACATCAGCGACGACGACGTGGAGCGCGGGTACGCGTGCATGCGCAATCTGGAACCGCCGCACCCCGGGGATCCCGGTGAGGGTGGGGGGCCGCGGACGCTGGTGGGGGACTGTGTGTACGGGGCCGGGCGGGGGGAGGTGCGGGAGACCGCCTGTGATGGGTCGGGGCGGCGGCGGCCCGAGTACCGGGTGGTGCGGGCCGTGGCCGAGCGCGCCCAGTGCGCCGCCGGGACCGAGCTGTATGTGGCGCTTGGGGGGCGGTTGCCGGTGGGGTGTGCGGTGCGGGTGTAGCCCTCGCGGGTGGCGCCCCAGGCCCACCCCTTCACCGAAACCAGGGGCTGCCGCCCCTGGCACCCCGCTTATCGCCGCTCCGCGGCTCGTCCTCAAACGCCGGACGGGCTATTTCTAGC
>NZ_JBHYJH010000394.1:0-2987 GCF_042740445.1 Streptomyces sp. NPDC059003
ATGGAGTCGTCGACGAGTTTGGGGTGCAGCCCGGCGGCAGGCAGCGCCAGCGCCAGCAGCAGTGCGGCCCCCAGCCCCGTGCACAGCCGCGGCCGTGCGGTCACCGCGACGGCGATCCGGCGCCACATCGGACTGACTGACATCTCCTCCGGTGAACGGCGCCAGGGCAGCCGACGGAACGGGTCCCAGCTCTCCAGACGGTCGCCCAGCGCCCCGAGCAGCGCGGACAGCAGCACCACCGTGGTGATCAGGCAGAACGCCACCACGATGATCGAGGCCGTCGCCAGCGAGCGGACCATGCCCAGCGAACAGACGAACAGGGAGGCCGTGCAGCACGCCATGGTCAAGGCGCAGAACGTCACCGCTCGGCCGGCCGTGGACATCGCGCGGACGATCGCCTCTTCCTGGCCAAGCCCTCTGGCCCGCTCTTCCCGGTAGCGGAACAGCGTGAACAGCCCGTAGTCGACAGCCAGACCGAACCCGAGGGCGAAGCTGAGGTTGGCCGAGAAGACCGAGACGGGGTACAGCCGCGTGCACAGCGCCAGCACCGCCAGGGAGCCTGCCGCAGCGACTCCGCCGATCAGCAAGGGGGCCAGGGTCGCGCCGAGCGAGCCGAAAGCCAGCACCAGTACGGCGAAGGTGAGCGGGAGGGTGAGCAGTTCCGAGCGGACCAGGTCACGTTCAGCCTGGTCCGTGGCGCTGACGTTGATCCAGGCCGACCCGGTGGCCGACAGGCCGAGCTCCGGGGCGGCGGCCCGCAAGGCCGGCACCAACGTACGGGCCGTACCGGCCGCCCGCGACTGGTCGCCCTTGAGGTCGAGTCGCACCAGCGCACCACGGCCGTCGGCCGACCGCAGCGGCTCCAAACCGGTGTTCCAGTACGACACCGCCGAAGCGACGCCGGGTGAGTCTGCAGCGAGTGCGGTCAGCCTCCGTCCCCGCTCTGCCACACCGGGGGCGTCGACCGAACGACCGGGACGGGCATACAGCACAAGGTCGGGTGTGCCGGCGCCGAACTTCTGTGCCATCACCTCAGCCCGCTCCGCCGGCGTTCCCTCGGCCGTATAGCCACCGGTCGACCACTGGTCGCCCATCCCGATGCCCACCGGAACACCCAGCGCCATCACGAGAGAAGCGAGGACAAGCACCAGCCGACGGTGCCGGAATGACCAGCGCGCGATCGCGCCCAACACATCGGTCAGCATGAATGGTCCCTTCGGCGGACGGAGCCAGGGGGCGAGGCACGCACGACACCCGTGGGAACTGACCAACATGCGGGGCGAGAGAGGGGGTGTGCGGTGTCACCCGTCCGTGTGGCGATCCCGGTCCCGACGCCTGCAGCTCCGCTGTTCACCGGGCGAGTGGCTCGGCCGGCGCTGCACTCCTTTCCGTGTGCTCGCGCAACCGCGCCCTTCCGGCCATCACTCGCTCCCAAAACTCGGTGGTTCGTCAGCCGCTGGAAAGAGCCGTCCATGCCTCCAAGTCGACTCCAAGCCCATAAGACCGGTGAATCATGGTCAACAACGGTGCGACCCTGCGCTCACGAGCCTCACATCGAAGCACATATGCCCAGGTCAGACGCAATCCGGCTTCTCAAGCGCCGTCGCTTCCCAAGCTGAGAGCGCGAGTTCGATTCTCGTCACCCGCTCGAGCCGAAACCCCCAGGTCTTGGGCCCGGGAGTTCTTTGCTATTTAGAACAGCCCGGTGGCGTTTGAGACGGTAGATCCCACACTCGATGTCGAAGCGCCGCAGGAACGCCCGCCAGAGCCGGTCGACGTCCGCAGCGGTGGCACCGGTGCCTGACCACCACAGCCAGACCGGCTTCGGGGTGGCTCCGCTGGGCAGTCGTTCGACCCGCAGATGGATCACGGTGCCCTCGATGACCGGGAGGGCACCCAACTGGGCGGTCCAGGCGGAGCGGTGGGTCAGCCGCGGGTGGAGGCGATCCCATGCCTGGACGGTCGCCTTTCCGTAGAGGCGGGTCTCGGTCACCGTCTCGGCCCCGGGCGTGTTCCAGGTGGCGGGGTCGCCGAAGACGAACTCGCCACCGTGCCGCGGCGGGCGGCCCATGGTGTGCGGTTCGCGCGGCGGCACGGCCCGGCGCAGGACGCGGTCCGAGCGCATCCGCCCCAGCACCTGCACGGGCAAGTCGTTGAGGAGGAAGGCCAGGCGGGGCACGTCGTAGCTGGCGTCGACCACGATGAGGATGCCCGGGTCGCCCTGGCGCCATTGCCCGGCCTCGATGAGGCGCTCGATGAGCTCACGCATCTGCCGCGCGGTCACCGTGGCGCCGTCGTCGCCCGGAGCCAGCCGCAGCGCATCCAGCGGCGCGGTCCAGGAACTGCGGCCCGTCTCCAGCGCGCAAATCACCGAGTACGGCCAGCCCGGAACGGGAAGGTGCTGGTCCTTGCCACGGCCATAGGTGTGGCACAGGATCCGCTCGGGCAAGGTATGCGCATCCGGCCGCAGCCAGCAGGTGATGTCGGCGGCCAGCACCAGCCGCCCGTCGGCCGCCTGCGGCAACGGGACCGCGGCCACGGCCCGCCGCAGCCGGGACACATCCACCCGCCCCGCAGCCAGGGCGGAGTACAGACTGCCGTGCCCACGGCGATGCTCGCCCACCAGCGACAAGTCAACCAGCGTCCTGACCGGGCCGTCCGCACACAGCACCGCATCCGCCACCTCGAACAACGCGTCCGCCCGCGAGGTCAGACACGAGTAGAACTCGCCCCGGAAGCATGACAGTTCCGCGAACGGCTCCACCGGAGCGGCGTTGTGCAACAGACTCATCCCACGGCCTTCGTGTTGAGCATGTGTGTCCCTGGTCGGAGCACATGATCAACCGAAGGCCGCCTGCACGTACGGGAGTTACCGTCACGAGTGATCAAGTTCGAGGCCGCATTCGACCCCCGACCTTAAAGATCAAGCTAAAGCTTGACTCTGTCGGGGATCTTGGGTCTGTTGAGGTCAGCTGCCGAGGGTGCGC
>NZ_JBHYJH010000395.1:0-2952 GCF_042740445.1 Streptomyces sp. NPDC059003
TCCAAGCCAACCACACGCTGTTGACCTGCGACCATTCAGGATGAAAGAAGTTCACTCGAGTACCGTAATCGAACGAGCCTTTCGGTGATCTCGCTCGACCTGTAGGACGTGGTCTTCCCGGTAAAGATTTCTGTTGCCCTGTCGGGCCGTCGGCTGCAAGTATCCGCGACTCACCCACTGACGGATGCACGCGGCTTGGACTCCGGCGACGGCCGCCGCCTCGGCCGTAGTCAGGAGACGCTGCTGCACAATTCGTTCGTGAGCTTTCAGTTCCGCGATGCACCTGCGACTAATTCTAGGCACTTAGCATTTCCCTTCCCCGAGCAGAGAAAACAGGTTGAGCTTCACTCCGGAAGTTCGGGCTTGGTCAAGGATTTGCCAATCCTGGCGAGTTGACAGGCCATGAAGCGGAACACGAGGAACAGGCCACAACATCTCCGGGGGTCTCCATGAGTGATTTGAGATCGCAGGCAGGGCAAGGGTCAGCCAAGCGACGGGGAGGCTCGTCCTGCCCTAACAGCCGCTGCGATCGTACATACACCGTCCATACCCTGTCGGCGTGAAGGCCATCTGTGGAGGTTTGAAGGCATGAACGAAGATTTTCCAAGAGCATCGTGCACAGTCGCTGCAAGAGCGGGCCGGGGCGCACGGCGCCAAGCGGTAGAGCGTACGCACACGCGTCTTCAGCCCAGGCCCGCAATACGTCCAGGCATGTATCTGCCTGGACAAGAAGCGATAGGCGGATAGGCGCTGGGATTTCCCGGAACCTCCAAGCTGCACGCCTGGCAGGCTCTTCCGGGAGACGCTGCCGTGCACCGCGCGCAAGTTCAAGGTGAAGTTGCACATACACCTTGGGGAGCTCGCGTAGCGCCCTCTGTGTCCGTGCCAGGCATAACTCGCATGCCTGTATGCCTAGCGACCTTGTCAACACTGCTTTGCAAATGAGACAGTCCTGCTCCGATCCCATATGGCCCCCCTGCATTGATGCGGTTGCAACTTGGTGGCAGCTCAGTCGCAGATAGGATCTACACTTAGGCGCTGTGTGAGGTTGTGATCAATCTGGCGTCTTCAGGAGGTTGTTGGCCCAGAGCGTCGAGGTCCGCAGGTGGGGCATGCCAGGTGGCTCTCGGGTGTTTTGTCGTAGCGGGTTGCTATGCCCCGCCAGGCTTTGAGTTTGTTGATCAGACGCCTGATGGTGTTGCGTTCCTTGTAGAGTTTGGCGTCGTGTCCAACGGGGCGGCCGCCCCAGCTGCCTTTCCCCTTGCGGTTGGCAACTGGGTCTCTCTTCTGCGGAATAACCGTTAAATACGTTGTTTCCGCAGGTAGGCGCAGTTGCCGCAGCGCGAGTACGCCTCATCCTCGGCGACCACGTCCGGGTCGATGCGCGGACGGCTGACCGGCACGCGGACCCACACCTTCTTTAACAGGGCGACGCACTGCGGGCTCTCCGCAGCCTGTCCCACCGTCAGCACCAAGGCCAACGGGCAGCACTTGCGGTCTGCGGCGAAATGAATTTCACTGGCCAGCCCACCGCGGGACCTGCCAAGCAGGGCCGCCTTCAGCCGGATTTCTTTCGCCATGACTCTCGCATCCTGAGCCGACATAAAGCCGAGAATCACCCTGATGGATTGCCGAGGATTTCCATTTCAGTTTCCCTGTCTGCCCGGCCCGCCTGTAAATCAGACCGGGCAGACCTTCCCTGACGGGTGGCCGAGGCCGGAATGCCACCGCAAGGAAGCTACAGGAAAGGGGGCTTGATACTTGAAACTGGAAGCGCGACATGAGTTGAATCGGGAGTCGGGCCCCTGGTCGCCTTCAGGGCAACTCATCGAAAGGAGCCCCTGACACGCACCTCCCCGGTTCTGCTCACATGGACATTCCACCGAGATTGGTCATTTTGAACACGGGCGCAGCGGTATGGAATCGGGCGCCTCGGGAGACATCGACCAAATTTTCCATACGGCAGAGCGCCTGTGAAGCTCAAAGCATTTTGGATCATGAGGTGTTGGAGATCTCAAGGGCAACCTGATCGAGCCTTGATGCCGCGTGAACGCCCTGGCGGTAAAGCGCTTGCCTGGGAACGTATCATGTGGATCACGTCCCAGCCTACGGGTACATCCCTCCCTTTCGGCTCCATCCCAATACACCCCAGGCGTAAATACCTGCAGGGAACTCATCGAGATAAGCACGGAAGCTGCCACCTATTGCTGCCCCAGCCAGTTGCCCCTACTGCGCGCCATAGGCGAGTAACGAGGTGTTTACCGGCACGAGGTAGCAGAAGAGTCGTTTGTCAGCACAATCCCGCCTCCGCTACGTCCTAGCAGTCCCCATGAAGAGTTGCCTGCAGACCATCGTCAGAACCGCAATCTCTGCTGTCCACCAGCGCCCACACTGGGGTGATGCTTCTGTGAATACTCATAGTCATGACACCGGTCACCACTCTCGCCTTGAGGCAGATTTGGCATATGCCAATCGTTGTGCCCTCCTGGAGGCGTCGTCAAGTTGTTGGTGCGGTTGGTGTGTTGGGGCGTGGTGAGAGTGCGGTGAGCCTTTTCAGTGGTTGCTGTCGAGGGTGGTGGCGGCTCGGGCTGCAGATGTCGGCCAGTTGGGGCTGCAGTGGGTGTAGTGGAAGGTCCGCCGGGTCTTGACGTGCAACGCCGTGTTCGACCGGATACCCCGGATACCCCGGATGCCGGAGCCGGGCGTGGGCGTTGTTCAGCGAGCGTTGCCGGATGGTGAGTTCGTGGCGGGGCCGGCGGCGATGGGGAACGGCGAAGGTGCCGCCCGCGCCCAGGTAGCCGAGCCGGCCAGGGCCGGGATGCGGAGGCGGGTGCAGGTGGTCACGATCGGGTGGGTGCGGGCCGCGCGCACGTGGTGGGCCCGGCCGGGCAGGACCGGTGAGACCCACAGCAGTCGGCCCGCGGGATCGGTGATGACCTGCAGGTTCACTCC
>NZ_JBHYJH010000396.1:0-2919 GCF_042740445.1 Streptomyces sp. NPDC059003
GCAGGCCGCCGCGTTGAAGTGCGTCTGCCTCGCCGTCATGAGCCTGGATCCGACCGGGAAGGGCCGCAAGCGGTGGACCACCCGCTGGAAGCGAGCCCTCCAGGCGTTTGACATCGCCTTCGACGGACGCCTCTCAGCAGCCCACAACTGAACCAGAAACCACACCAGTTACACCGAAAGCTTTGCAGACCCATCCTCATCGAGGACACCTCTGAGCAGCCTTGTCAAGTTGCTGGTGGGTGAGCTGGGGCAGGCTGATGGCGCTCGGGTGCCGTGCCGGTCACCTCAGTCAGGTGCGCGCGGGCACGCCGGTGACGGTCTCCCAGACGCGGAAGCGGTGAGTCATTTCGGTGCGGTAGTCACTGGCTGTCATCAGATGGCGTCGCGGGGCCGAAGTGGGAGGAGATCCGGGAGGAGACATCGAGGAATCTCTGCGCCGCTCCGCTGGAACGGAAGTCCTTCATGGCGCGCTCGCATCGCCTTGTGGGCTGGTGGCTGTTCTCGACCCGGTTGTTGAGACACTTTGAGTCCCGGTGCTCGACGGAGGGCATCATCTGGCGGTGGGCGGCGCCGTAGCTGCGAGCTTGTCCATGACGATCACGCGGGGCACGTACTGGAGGTCCTTGAGGAGCTTGCGGAAGAACCGCTTCGCCGCGCGGGTGTCCCGCTTGTTCTGCACCAGGATGTCCAGGACATGGCCGTCCTGGTCGACGGCGCGCCACGGGTACCGCATCTTCCTGTTGGCCTTGATGAACACCTCGTCCAGATGCCACCTGTCCCCGGGCCTCGGCTGCCAGTGGCGCAGGCCCCGGGCGTAGGCGGGGGCCGAACGTGGCGCACCAGGCCCGGATCGTCTCGTACAAGACTGTGATGCCGCGCTCGAAGAGGAGCTCCTCGACCTCCCTGTACGAGAGCGGGAAACGGTAGCACAGCCACACAGCCTGACCGATCACCTCCGCCGGGAACCCGTACCCCTTGTACGATACCGGTGCCCCGGTCTCCGCCTGCAGCCCCTCCCGCGACGGTCTCCGACAAGATCATCGCACAGGCCGCCAAGAACCTGACACCGTCGTTCAGCGCCAACCCCACCACATCTGCGGCTACCTTCACGCCCGGCACGTCCGCTACACCCTCGAATGGGCAACCAGACAGTTTCGGTTCAATAGCTATGTCCGAAAAGCTCGGGGCCCCTCACGCCCCGTCATGCACGGTTCTGACTGTCCAATAAGGCCGTGGCGGTCAAGAGCTCGACCCCCACCGTGATGGCCGACTCATCCACGTCGAAGTCTCCCCGGTGCAGGTCCCGGATAGCCAGATGGCCGGGCGTGCGCACACCCAGGCGGGCCATCGCCCCCGGGACCTTCTCCAGGTACCAAGAGAAGTCTTCGCCGCCGAGACTCTGCTCGGTTTGCTCAATGGACTGCGGGCCGCGCCGCGCCGTCATGGCACCGCGCAGCAGGTCGGTAACGTCAGGGTCGTTGACCACAGGAGGCACCCCACGGACGTAATTGATATTCGACTCAGCGCGGTAGAGGTCGGCGACCTGTGTGACGGCGCCGCGCACCAAGGCTGGGGCTTCTCGCCAGGAGGCGAGGTCGAGGCAGCGCACCGTGCCGGACAGCTCGGCGCGCTGGGGAATGACATTGGACGTATGCCCAGAGGCGATCCGACCCCACGTCAGCGATAAGCCCGAGCGGGGGTCGATGCGGCGGGCAATCAAGGCTGGCACTTCTGAGGCCAGCTTAGCGGCAGCAGTGACAAGGTCAGTGGTGAGGTGTGGTCGCGCGGTATGGCCGCCGACGCCGCCGAGAGTGACTTCGAGCCGGTCGCAGGCGGAGGTGATAGCGCCGTGCCGCAGTCCGATACGGCCGACGTCGACGCGCGGATCGCAGTGCACCGCGACGATGCGGCCCACTCCGTCTAGAGCCCCTGAGGTGATGGCCTCGTTGGCACCGCCGGGGAGTACCTCCTCGGCGGGTTGGAATATCATCCGTACGGGGTGCGCAAGCTGGCCCCGCTCGTACAGTTTAGCGAGGACGAGTCCAGCACCTAGGACAACGGTAGTGTGCACATCATGGCCGCAGGCATGGGCGCGGTCCAACACCGTGGAGCTATAGGGCACCCCCGTCTTGGTGTCTGCGATGGGCAGGGCATCAAGGTCGGCGCGCAGGGCAAGTATGGAGCGGGCATTGTCCCACTCGCCGATGTCACAGATGAGACCTGTGCCACAGTCAAGGACACGGGGTATCAGACCTGCGCACTCTAGGCGTGACTTGAGGGCCTCCGTGGTGCGGAACTCGCGGTATCCGAGCTCCGGGTGCATATGCAAGTCGCGGCGGAACGCGATTAGATCAGCACGTATCGTTTCCGGTAGCGTACCAAGCAAGGCTCTTTCGGGGGCGCCACCAGCACCGGGTACACCGGTTCCAGGCTTGCGAGACACATGGTTCATGCTTTGAAATTAGGGTGAAGCGTGAGCCAGCTGATCAGCAGTCGATGGAAGTTCACCCTAACGAGGTCATTTTTCTCTGTGATGCGGTGTTATCTCTAGTTTTGCGTCACTGATGGTCTGGTGCTGGTGTGTCTGTGGTGAGGACAGTGGCTGGCAGGGCGGACAGTGTGATGTCTGGGGCGGGAGCCTGCTTCCGCCCGTCTCATTCCAGGGCGCCCGCTTTTGTTCCGTGCTTCCGCGAGGCCGGACGCACACCCCCGACTTGCGCTACGTCCAGGTCATGGCCAGCCGTCGTCCCAATCCGGGCGATCTGTCCGATGCCTGCTGGGAGTTGATCGAGCCGGTGCTGTCCGCCTGGCGCTTCGAGCGCCGCGGCCGGGCCCCGGACTTCGGACGGCCGCCCCGCCACGACCTGCGCGAGATCATGAACGCCATCCTGTACATGGACCGCACCGGCTGTCAGTGGG
>NZ_JBHYJH010000397.1:0-2875 GCF_042740445.1 Streptomyces sp. NPDC059003
GCGTTTGAGGAGCGGGGTCTGGGGCGGAGCCCCCCGCGGCGGAGCCGCAAATCGATACAGCCGGGAAGGGGCGGGATTGGGGAGCCCCCGGCAGGGCACCGGCCTCAGCCCACCGCCGTCACCACCGTCAAGAGGACCACCGAATCCTCAAGGCCCAGCAAACCGTGCCGTTCCTTGGGAATCACGCAGAGCTGGCCCGCGGCCAGCACCGTCTCCCCGCCGCCCACGGCCGCCAGCCGCACCTTCCCCCGCAACACCTGCAAGCTCGCCGCAGGCGGAGTGCCGTGCTCATCGAGCGCGGACCCCCGCGCCAGGGCGATGACGCTCTGGCGCAGGGCGCCGTCGTGGACGATCAGATGCGCGCTGCGCCCGTGCGCGGCGGTCCGTGCGGCGGTCAGATGCTCCTCCGCGAGAGCGGTGAGGTCGTACACGTCCTGCATGGGAGTACTCCGTACGTCGGCGAGGCCGGACCCCTTCCGTCCGGGTTCAGGCCTATTCTGACGTTATGTCAGACAATCAGCCCCCGCACCCCGCCGAACTGCTCGGATTCGACAACACCCTGTTCCCCGTCGGCGACCTCGACGAGGCCGTCGGCTTCTACGAGCGGGCCGGGTTCCCGGTCGCCCACCGCGTCGACGAGGCCGGGCTCGCCATCCTGAAGGTCGGCCCCGAGACGCCCGGCCTGCTCCTGCGCGTCGAGGACGGCGTCGACCACCGCCCGCCGCCGTGGCCCACGCCGCGCGTCTGGATCGAGGTGCGGGACGCCCGCGCGAAGGCGCAGGCACTGGCGGCCGCGGGCATCGCACCCCTCGCGGAGCCGTTCTCCGTGTCGACGGGCTGGACGGTCGAGATCGTGGACCCCTGGGGGAACGTGGCCGGCTTCACGGACTACTCGAAGAGGCCGCAGCTGGCACGGGGCTGACGGTACCGCCCAGCCGCGGCCGACCGAGGGAGACTCAGCCCCGGAGGGCCCCGTACAGCACCACCGCCAGGCACAGCACCCCGACCACCAGACAGCAGCCCCACACCACCCGCCGGTCCGACACCTCCCCCACCAGCTCGGCCCGCTCCTCCTCGCCCAGCTCCACCACGGTCTCCGAAAGCCCTGGTACCCGCGCACCCGCCTCCACCCTCAAGCCCCTCCCTCTCCGGTCCTCCCCCGAGGCAGGCGGTTATACAGGCAGGTCTGGACCTTTCGCTACGCCCATCGCAAACCGGGCAAGTCGCCCCCGGGCGACATCGGACGACACCTGGTACGGACCAAAGGTTGTACGCCTGGCCGAAGTTGGCCGTGTGAGAAGGGACACCGTACGGAGGCGTGACGGTTGTGGCATCGGTTGCGCTTGTTAAGCGGAGAGTGAATTCGTTGCTCTCGTACACGCTGGGTCGTAGCTGAAGGGGTGGGGAGAGGTGGCCGGTGAGGGGAAGAGGGCGCCGAGAGCGGAGGAGATGCGGGGGTACGCGCGAGGATTCGTGGCGCGGGTGACGGAGCGCAGTCGGCTGCCGCTCGACTTCTCCGTACGGAGCCTGCGGGTCGTGGACTTCGTCATCGACGGGCTGCGCAAGGACGGGCGCGGGCGGGCCGAGGTCGCGGGCTCGCTCTTCGGGCTCGGCGCCTACGTCGGCGAGGTCCTGGTGCGCCGCGCCGGTGCCACCTGGCTCGACTTCGACGACAGCCAGCGGGAGTTCTTCGGGCAGTCCGTGGGGGTGCGGATGCCCGACGGGCGGGTGTGGAGCCCGCTGGGGAAGGTCGTGAACCGGTACGAGGCGGGGGCCGAGGAGTCGCTGCAGCTGTTCTATCTGACCCTGCCCGGACGGCACGCGGGCCGGGCGGGAGCCGCACCGAAGGCCGCACCGGAACCGGCACGTTCACTGTGACGGCGTTAAGGGCGCGGTCGCGGTGCGGCCGCGAACACGGGGGCACGGGCACGGTGAGCAGTGTCAGCGGGGGTTGAAGAGGAGCGCGTGGGCGCGGGCGGGGACGAACGACGGGGCCGAAGACGGGACCGGAACGACGGCCGGGACCAGGACGAAGGTCGGGGTCAGCGGCGTACGAAGATCGGGGACGGGGCCCTGACGCGGGCCCTCGCGGACGCCAAGGAGGGGGACGAGGCGGCGTTCGCAAGCGTGTACCGATGGGTGCATCCGGGGCTGCTCGGCTCCGTACGCGGGATCGTCGGCGACGAGGCGGAGGACGTGGCGTCCGAGGCGTGGCTGCAGATCGCCCGGGACCTGCGGCGGTTCACGGGCGACGGCGCGGACTTCCGCCGCTGGGCCGGCGCCGTCGCCCGCAACCGCGCCCGCGACCACCTGCGCCGCCGCATGAGCCGGCCGCGCCTCAGCCTCACCGAGGGCGACGCGCTCGACGTGCCGGACCCGAGGGACACCGCCGACGAGGTCCTGGAGCAGCTCTCGACCGACGACACCCTGGAGCTGGTCCGCACGCTGCCGCCGGACCAGGGCAGGGCCGTGTTCCTGGGCGTGGTCGTCGGCATGGACAGCCCGGCCGCCGCCCGCTTCCTGGGCAAGCGCCCCGGCGCGGTACGGATGGCGCTGCACCGCGGACTGCGGCGGCTGCGGGCCCAGTTGACCGGCGAGGCGGGTCAGGAGGGCGCGCCGCGGGCGCCCCGGCGGCGCGGGGGTTCCGGCCGGGGGCCCACGGGCGGCCCTGATCCGGGGCGGCGGCACTGTCGACGCGGCAGTGGCCACCCGGCGGTGCGGGCGGCCACTGCCGCGTCGGCGGCGGCGTTCGTGGCCACGGCGGCGGCGTCGTTTGGCGCCGCCCCGGCCCTGCCGGTCGCCGCCGGGCTCTTATAAACATAACCGAGCCCACCCCACCGTGTTGGTTCTGGGATGGCGTGTGGGGCGTGGAAAA
>NZ_JBHYJH010000398.1:0-2852 GCF_042740445.1 Streptomyces sp. NPDC059003
TGGTCGGCAGCCACAGCGACGTCGCCGACCGCATCGCCGAGTACGCCGGCCTGGGACTCGAGGAGATCATCCTGTCCGGGTTCCCGCACCTGGAAGAGGCGTACATGGTCGGCGAGGGCGTCCTGCCCGAGCTGCACCGGCGGGGCCTGACCGGGGCGGGGCGCCGGTGAACCCCCTCAACCGCGAAGGCCGCGCGCCAGGACGGGAAAGCAGCATGACGAACATCCTGGTGATCGGTGTCGGTCCCCACGCCCGCAGGTCCCACCTGCCGGCGCTGGCGGCCGGGCAGGCCGCCGGCCTCGTCGGCACGATATACGGCGTGGACATCCTCGGAGCGATGGATGTCCTGCTGCCCTACGACGCCGATGACGGCCCCCGTACGCTGCCCATGACGCTGGTCGAGCCGTTCGACGCGCGCCTGCGGATCCTGCCCGAGCCGGTCCGCCGGACCCTGGATGCCCTGGTGGAAGACCGTCACATCAACGCCGTCATCGTGTCCACCGAGCCCGCCCACCACATGGTCTACGTCCGCTGGGCGCTGGCGCGGGGCTTGAGCGTGCTCCTGGACAAGCCACTGAGCGTGCATCCCCACGCCTCCACCGACCCTGCGCAGGCGGCAGCCATCCTCGCTGACTTCGACGACATCCTGGCCCGCTACCAGCAGGCCCGCCAGCGCCACCCCCGCCTCCTGGTGAGCGTGCAGTCGCAGCGCCGCTACCACCCGGCGTTCTGGCGGATGCGCCAGCTCATCGAGGAGATCGCCGACGAGACCAACTGCCCGGTCACCTCCGTCCAGTCCTTTCACAGCGACGGACAGTGGCGCCTGCCCCACGAGCTGGTCGACCTCTCGTATCACGGCTTCGACCAGGGATACGGCAAAGCGGCCCACTCCGGCTACCACTTCTTCGACATCGTGCCCTGGCTCATGGGCGGCGCGGAGCGCAGCGGCAAGGAACTCGACGCCGTGACCATTCATGCCCAGGCCACCCGGCCCGGCGACTTCATGGCGCAGCTCACTGTCAGCGACCACGAGCGGCTCTTCCCCGGCTTCGCCGCCCGCAACCCGTACACCCCGGACGAACTGCGCGCGGCCACCCACCGGTTCGGGGAGGTGGACGCGTTCATCTCCCTGGCCTTCAAGAGCCGCGGTCGCATCATGACCCTCGCCAGCATCAACCTGGTCCACAACGGCTTCTCCCAGCGCGGGAACCTGGCTCCTGCCTCCAGTCTCTACACCGGCAACGGCCGCGTGCGGCAGGAGACCCACATCATCCAGCAGGGACCATTCCAAGCCCTCCACTTCCACTCGCTGCAGACCCTGAGCTCGGCTCACCCCGGAGCAGACCCGCACGCGGTGGGCCACAGGGGCCACGTGGAGGTGCACGTCTTCCGCAACAACCGTCTGCAACCCCAGTGGACGGAGTACACCCGGCTCGGCTACCAGGCCCTGACCACCACCTGGAACACCGACGTGGCCACACCGACGCAGCAGTCCTCCCGGCGCCGCGCGACCGTTGAGTTCCTCGAGTATCTGAACGGGCTGCGACGTCGCGAACAGATGCGCTCCGAGCTCACCAGCCACCGCCGGGCCGCCACCGTGATGACGGGCGCCTACCAGTCGATGGCCCAGCAATGGGCCGCCTCCTCGCCGCAGGCCACGCTGGACCTGCCAGCCACACTCACCCCGGCGCCGCCGTCCGTCGCGGAACAGACGGAGCCCGCACGATGACCCCTCCCTCGCCCGAGCGGATGCCCACGCTGCCCGCACTGCTGGGCACCGGACTGCCGTCCGTGCTCGCCGACTGCCGCCCCCACACGGGCCCGATCCTGGCCATCACACGGCTGACGGGAGGCAACGTGAGCCACGTGTTCCGCGTCGGCGGCCAAGACGGGAGCGTCATCGTCAAGATCCGCGGCAGCCGCTTCGCCCGGATCCCGGCGCTGCGCACCAACCCGGCGCTCATCGCCGACGAACGCCGCGCCCTTAAGCTCTACGGAGCCACGGTCCCGCACGTCTTCCCTCAGGTCCTCGCTTTCCATCCCACGGCCCATGCCATGGTCCTCAGCGACGTCTTCCTCGACCAGCGCAACTACCACGAGCACCTGCACCAACGCCCGGCCACCATCGCGGAGATGACCCGGCTGGGCGGCGCCGCGCGCTCCATCCACCACGCCACCCGGGAGGCCCGGCTGCCCCGCCGCTCCCCCAGCGACGAGCGGTTCCCGCCCTACGCCGTCGACTTCTGCCTGCGCTCCCAAGGCCACGCAGCGCTCGATGCGGCCTGCGAGCAGATGACTGCCCGGCCGGACCGGCAGCTGATCCTCGGTGACCTGGCCCCCAAGAACCTCAGCCTGGCCGCCGGCACAGTGGCCGTATGCGACCTCGACAACGTCCACCGCGGCTGGCCGCTGTACGACGTCGGCTACTTCCTGGCCCACCTGCTCATCCATCACCTGCAGCGACCGCACCACCTGCCCGTCCTGGTCCCGGCCCTGCTCCAGGGCTACCTCGGCACCCAGACCCTTCAGCCAGGCGAGGAGCGGCTCATGGCCACGGTCACGGCCGGGGTGATCGTCTACCGGCTGGCCGACTCCCCGGTGCCCTACCCCCTGGTACAGCCGCCCGCCGTGGTGGAGCGATGTCGCGAGCGCGTGCTGTGTCTGCTGGACAGCGGCACGGTCACCGTGGACGACCTGGTGCGCGCCACCGGAGCGAGGGAGGCGGCCGCATGACACTCCGTACCGTCGCCTCGCTGGACGTACCCGACCAGGCGGCGGTGGCCGCCCTGCGTGCCCGCGGCTACCGCGTGAACGACATCCAGTCCCTCGCGCACGATCAACGCCCCTTCGCC
>NZ_JBHYJH010000399.1:0-1114 GCF_042740445.1 Streptomyces sp. NPDC059003
TCTGGCCTATCAACCCAGTCGTCTACTGGGAGCCTTACCCCATCAAGTGGGTGGGAGTCCTCATCTCGAAGCAGGCTTCCCGCTTAGATGCTTTCAGCGGTTATCCCTCCCGAACGTAGCCAACCAGCCATGCCCTTGGCAGAACAACTGGCACACCAGAGGTTCGTCCGTCCCGGTCCTCTCGTACTAGGGACAGCCCTTCTCAAGACTCCTACGCGCACAGCGGATAGGGACCGAACTGTCTCACGACGTTCTAAACCCAGCTCGCGTACCGCTTTAATGGGCGAACAGCCCAACCCTTGGGACCGACTCCAGCCCCAGGATGCGACGAGCCGACATCGAGGTGCCAAACCATCCCGTCGATATGGACTCTTGGGGAAGATCAGCCTGTTATCCCCGGGGTACCTTTTATCCGTTGAGCGACGGCGCTTCCACAAGCCACCGCCGGATCACTAGTCCCGACTTTCGTCCCTGCTCGACCCGTCAGTCTCACAGTCAAGCTCCCTTGTGCACTTACACTCAACACCTGATTACCAACCAGGCTGAGGGAACCTTTGGGCGCCTCCGTTACCCTTTGGGAGGCAACCGCCCCAGTTAAACTACCCATCAGACACTGTCCCTGATCCGGATCACGGACCCAGGTTAGACATCCAGCACGACCAGAGTGGTATTTCAACGACGACTCCACACACACTGGCGTGCATGCTTCACAGTCTCCCACCTATCCTACACAAGCCGAACCGAACACCAATATCAAACTGTAGTAAAGGTCCCGGGGTCTTTCCGTCCTGCTGCGCGAAACGAGCATCTTTACTCGTAGTGCAATTTCACCGGGCCTATGGTTGAGACAGTCGAGAAGTCGTTACGCCATTCGTGCAGGTCGGAACTTACCCGACAAGGAATTTCGCTACCTTAGGATGGTTATAGTTACCACCGCCGTTTACTGGCGCTTAAGTTCTCAGCTTCGCCCCACCGAAATGGAGCTAACCGGTCCCCTTAACGTTCCAGCACCGGGCAGGCGTCAGTCCGTATACATCGCCTTACGGCTTCGCACGGACCTGTGTTTTTAGTAAACAGTCGCTTCTCGCTGGTCTCTGCGGCCACCCCCAGCTCC
>NZ_JBHYJH010000399.1:1212-2784 GCF_042740445.1 Streptomyces sp. NPDC059003
CCTGTGTTTTTAGTAAACAGTCGCTTCTCGCTGGTCTCTGCGGCCACCCCCAGCTCACGGAGTAAATCCGGTCACCGGGTGTGGCCCCCCTTCTCCCGAAGTTACGGGGGCATTTTGCCGAGTTCCTTAACCATAGTTCACCCGAACGCCTCGGTATTCTCTACCTGACCACCTGAGTCGGTTTAGGGTACGGGCCGCCATGAAACTCGCTAGAGGCTTTTCTCGACAGCATAGGATCATCCACTTCACCACAATCGGCTCGGCATCAGGTCTCACCCTCATGAACGACGGATTTGCCTATCGTTCGGGCTACACCCTTACCCCGGGACAACCACCGCCCGGGCTGGACTACCTTCCTGCGTCACCCCATCACTCACCTACTACAAGTCTGGTCCGTCGGCTCCACCACTTCCCTTTCCCCGAAGGGTCCGGGACGGCTTCACGGACTTAGCATCGCCTGATTCGATGTTTGACGCTTCACAGCGGGTACCGGAATATCAACCGGTTATCCATCGACTACGCCTGTCGGCCTCGCCTTAGGTCCCGACTTACCCTGGGCAGATCAGCTTGACCCAGGAACCCTTAGTCAATCGGCGCACACGTTTCTCACGTATGTATCGCTACTCATGCCTGCATTCTCACTCGTGAACCGTCCACCACTGCCTTCCGGCGCAGCTTCACCCGGCACACGACGCTCCCCTACCCATCCATACAGGCGTTAGCCCTCATGTATGAATGACACGACTTCGGCGGTACGCTTGAGCCCCGCTACATTGTCGGCGCGGAATCACTAGACCAGTGAGCTATTACGCACTCTTTCAAGGGTGGCTGCTTCTAAGCCAACCTCCTGGTTGTCTCTGCGACTCCACATCCTTTCCCACTTAGCGTACGCTTAGGGGCCTTAGTCGATGCTCTGGGCTGTTTCCCTCTCGACCATGGAGCTTATCCCCCACAGTCTCACTGCCGCGCTCTCACTTACCGGCATTCGGAGTTTGGCTAAGGTCAGTAACCCGGTAGGGCCCATCGCCTATCCAGTGCTCTACCTCCGGCAAGAAACACACGACGCTGCACCTAAATGCATTTCGGGGAGAACCAGCTATCACGGAGTTTGATTGGCCTTTCACCCCTAACCACAGGTCATCCCCCAGGTTTTCAACCCTGGTGGGTTCGGCCCTCCACGACCTCTTACAGCCGCTTCAGCCTGCCCATGGCTAGATCACTCCGCTTCGGGTCTTGAGCGCGCTACTCTACCGCCCTGTTCGGACTCGCTTTCGCTACGGCTTCCCCACACGGGTTAACCTCGCAACACACCGCAAACTCGCAGGCTCATTCTTCAAAAGGCACGCAGTCACGAGATGAAGAGCAAGCTCTCCATCCGACGCTCCCACGGCTTGTAGGCACACGGTTTCAGGTACTATTTCACTCCGCTCCCGCGGTACTTTTCACCATTCCCTCACGGTACTATCCGCTATCGGTCACCAGGGAATATTTAGGCTTAACGGGTGGTCCCGCCAGATTCACACGGGATTTCTCGGGCCCCGTGCTACTTGGGTGTCTCTCAAACGAGCCGCT
>NZ_JBHYJH010000400.1:0-2770 GCF_042740445.1 Streptomyces sp. NPDC059003
GTCCCGCTCCGCGCCGGGGGCGGCACCCGTCCCGCCCGCGTCGGCGGCGACGCCGAGCCGCGCCCGCCGCAGCGACGGGAACGCCGCCGCCACCGCGACCGTGGCCACGACGCAGATAAGCCCGCCGACCGTCACCGCCGCGGCGGGGCTGGTCAGTTCGGCGAGGAAGCCGACCGCGGCGTTGCCGAGCGCGGGCGACACCGTCGCCTGGGCCATCCACAGACTGCTGACGCGGCCCCGCAGTGCGTCGGGCGTGCCGTGCTGGAGCAGCGCCGAGCGGAGCGTCTCGGAGATCAGGTCGCCGAACCCGGCGAGCGCGAGGAGCACGAGCGCGAGCGGCAGCCAGGCGCTGAGGCCGACGCCGGTCAGCGCGGCGCCCCACAGCAGCACGGCGCCGACCAGCGCATGGCCGCCCGCGCGGGCCGTCCAGCCGCTGGTCGCCGCGCCGACGAGCGCGCCGAACGCGGGCGCGGCGTACAGGAGCCCCACGGCCGCCGCGCCGCCGCCGAACCGCTCGTCGGCGAGCGCCGGGTAGAGCGCCTGCGGCATGGTGAAGACCATCGCCGCCGCGTCGATGAGGAGCAGGCCGAGGACCACGCGGTGCCGCCGCACGAAGCGCAGGCCGTCGGCGAGCGACCCGAACGCCTGGCGCACGCCCTTGCCGGGGGCCGCGCCGCTGTCGGCGGCCGACGGCACCGGCAGCGGCTTGACGAAGAAGAGCGCCACCGTGAACACCAGGAACCCGGCCGCGTCGACCGCGTAGCACGCCGCGAGGCCGGGCCCCGCGATGAGCGCGCCCCCCACCGCCGGGCCGACGAGGGCGGCCAGTTGGGTGGAGCCGGAGAGCAGCGCGCCCGCGGCGGCGAGCCGTTCGGTGCCCGCGAGCGCCGGGATCGCGGCCAGCATGGCGGGCCCGCCGAGCCCCGCGAGCAGTCCGGTGGCGGCGGTCGCCGCGTAGATCACCCAGAGCTGGGGCGAGGGCACGAGGGCGTTGACGGCGAGCGCGGCGGCGACCAGGACCAGCGGAAGGCGCGTGACGACCATCAGGTCCCTGCGGTCCATCCGGTCGGCGAGCACCCCGCCCACGAGGACGCCCACGACCAGCGGCAGGGCGCGGGCCAGGCTGACGAGCCCGATCTGCAGGGACGAGCCGGTGAGGTCGTACACCTGCACCGACACGGCGACCGCGGTCATCAGCGTGCCGACCATCGCCCCGAGGAAACCGGCGTAGAGCAGCCGGAAGTCACGGTTCTCGCGCAGGGGGCTGACGTCCATGACGAGCCCGGAGAGGCGGGGCATCGATGACTCCAAGGGAAGTGAGGCAAGCCTTACCCGGGCCACCGTTCCGTATGGACTCCTTAAAGTCAACATGTGTGAAGTTCAGTCGCTCGGTCGGTGGCGGGCCCCTCCGTTAGCCTCGGGGGATGACCGGCACGACACGGCGCAGGCCCACCCATCGCAAGGGCCGGGCCACCCTGACCCGCGACGCCGTGGGGGAGGCCGCGCTCGCGTATCTCGGGCGGCACGGTGCCGCGGCCCTCACCATGCGCTCGCTCGCCGCCGAACTCGGCGTGTCCGCGCGGGCCTTGTACAACTACGTCGATGACCGGCGGGACCTCGTCGCGGTCGCTGCCGAGATCTTCCAGGCCGCCTGGCAGCCGCCGGACCTGGACCCGGCACCGGAGGCCTGGCGGGCGAGCCTCGCCGCGTTCTGCGCCGACCTGCGCGCGCACTACCGCCGCCACCCGGGCATGACCACGCTCGCCCTGAGCGAGAACATCACGATGGCCGGCCACCCGGTGATGCTCCGCAACGTCGACGCGCTCATCGGCTTCTACGCGGCGGTCGGGCTCGCGCCCGCGGACGCCTACCGCGCCTGCATGGAGACCGTCCGGCTCGTCGTCGGCTTCGTGGAGTTCGAGGACGGGCCGCGCGACCGCACCCCGGACCATCTGGACGCGGCGGACCTGGAGGCCCACCCGCCGCCGTGGCTGCGTACCGAACAGGCCGCGGAGCTGCCGCATCTCGCGGGGGTCGCTCAGCTCGCGCCGGACTCGGCCGACACGAGGTTCGCGTTCGCCGTGGACGTGCTCACGGAGGGGCTCGCCGCCCGCGCGGAGGTGCGGCGGCGCCGGTAGTAGTGCACGGTCAGGGCGAGGACCAGCGGGCCCCACAGACCGACCGGCAGGACGCAGACCCGGAACAGCGCCTCCCAGGCGCCGGTGTCGAACTCGTCGAAGGCGAAGGCGGGCACGCCGAGGGCGCCGAGCGTGAACGGGCCGAACAGGGCGGTCGCGCCGAGCCCGCCCAGGGCCGCGGGGATCAGGGCGACGGCCGGGGGCAGGCGGCGCCCGCCGACGAGCGGGATCCACGCGGGGGCCACCTCGCCCCAGCCGCGGACCAGACCGAAGGACAGCAGCGCGAGTGCCTCCGTCAGGAGGCTGAGCGTGAAGATGTACGGGACGGAGATCCACAGGCTGCCGATGGAGCCGACGCCTGAGCCCATGTCGAAGCCGAAGGCGAAGGGGAGGCGCCAGAGGCACTGGGGGAGGAGGAGCAGGGGGATCGCGTGGGCGGTGAGGTCGGCCCAGCGGGGGATGGGGGATGCGGTTGCCGTCATGCCGTCGAGCTTTCCGCGTGCGCCGCGGATGATCGTCGGCCCCTGAGCCGAACCGCCTCCGCCGTGCGGGGGAGGGGGCGGTCGCCCTCGCGGGTGCGCCCCAGACCCGCCCCTTCCCGAACTAGGGGCCAGCCCCTAGCACCCCGAAAA
>NZ_JBHYJH010000401.1:0-2698 GCF_042740445.1 Streptomyces sp. NPDC059003
GCGCGGCGGCCGATGCGCCGTGTGACTGACTGCGGCTGCGCAGGACGTCAGGGCCCGATGAGCGTACGGCGGAGGGAGCACCCGGGGCGCTGCCGAGCACCGGAATGTCGTCGACTGCCGTGGTCCAGGCGTCCGTGCCCGGTGTCGCGTCGAGGTCGTCAGGCATACGCGCCTCACCAAGGTCAGTGGTTGGGGAGTGACTGTCTGGAGGGGACGGGCCCCGCGCTGCAGAGGCAGTGCCGACACCGGGCGTGCCTACCCCGCCGCCAGGCAGCGTCCCCGGACCGTCGACAGGCAGGGCCAGGGTCGGGCTCACCGGGCCGTCATCGATCTCCGTGGTTGCCTCGTCTGTCTCGGCAGCGGGCAGGACGGCCTTCCCTCCCCGCGGCGCAGTGCCATCGCCCTGGAGAGGTGCCAGGTCGCCGAGCACGGCGTCCTGTTGCAGCGCGGGGGCATACCCGTCTTCGTCGTCGGCCGCGGGCTCGGGGGGTTCGGGCACCTGGTCCCGGATGTGCTGCAGGACCTCGTCCAGGGTGCGTCCCTGTGCGTCACGGAATGCGCGCATGCGGTGGTCCGCCCAAGGGTCTGACCACGGAAATTCGAGCCCGGCGGCGTCGGTGATCGCGGCCAGGGCCTCGGCCAGGGCCAGGGCATGATGGGGTGAGCGCACCCGCATCGCAGCACCGAGGCCGACCAGCCGATGAGGGGTGCGGACCTGCCAGTTGCCGGGCTTGACCTGGACGACGGCGAGCCGTCCGGCGGCTGCCGGGATCAGCACGTGCTGTGCATCCGCGCGCCGGGCTGTGGCCCGGCAGAAGGAAGCCAGCTGCTCTTCAGCGGCGCGGTCGGGCGCCCTGGGCCGTGCCACGGCGTCCCTGAGATGCTCGATCAAGTCGTCAACGGTGGGGAACTGCTGGTCGACGATCGGGGGCAGGCGTTTGGCGAATGGTGCCTCAGGCTTGCTGCCAGCCGCGTTTCGGTGTGCGTGCGCGTCGGCCAGTGTTTGTCGGCGGGCCTCGGCGCGCCGGCGCTGGGCCACCACGGTGTCCGGGGCGGCGCCAGAGGTGGCGGCCGCAGTGCTCCGGGCGTCGAGGTCGGCCAGTTCCTGGGTGATGGCGTTTCGGTCCAACTCGCTGATCGGGGCGCCGATCGTCGACTCGGGCAAGGGCTTGGCAGGTGGCAAGGCCGACGTCGGGCGCTGAGGCATGTCGAGTGCGGTGTGGACCTGCCCGTCACGGCGCCGGGCGATGACTTTGGCGTAGTCGTGGTGCGTGCCGGCCTTCACCTGGAACAGGTAGGGCAGGGCTTTGCCCACGCGCTGCCAGGTATGGGGGTCGCTGATGAGGAGAACTTCGTCGCCCTCGGCGAGATGTGATTCCCACCGGTCGCGTAGGTCGGCGTAGCGCAGATCCATGAGTTGCTGGCGCAGTTGCTCGGACACGTCCGGTAGATCCTGGGCGGGGGTGGGAGGTGGCGCGTCGCTGTCGGGGTGTTCTGGGGCTTGGGATGCTTCGATGGCGCACACGTCCTTCCCAGTGATGATCAAGTTCCGGGCGCCGGGCGCATCGGCTCGCCAGCTCCCGTCGCTGCGCCGCTCGCGCAGGGTGACGGTGGCGTAGGCCGGGGACTCGTCGGCCTCACTGGCGTTGTGGGGGGACTCGAGGTCGCGGATGCGGACCCGCTGGCCCGCGCGCAGGAGCCCCACGCTGTCCGGCCCCAGCGCCCTCCACTTGCTGGTGGGTGCAGCTTGGTGCAGGTACAGGCGGTCCCACCACTGGTCGGCGGGCTCCACCGTGACACCGGCCAGGACCGTCGTCTTCTGGTTCTTGACGATCTTCCGCGTCAGCGCGGTGCCCGTGACATGCACCTTCAGGCCGGCCTTCAGCGACGGCATGCCCTCCTGGTGCCAGAAGTGAATGAGGTTTCCAGCCGAGGTGATGGCGGTTGTCGGCCGTTCCCGGGCGATGCGGGTCTTCCTGCCCGCCTTGCGAGGGGCCATGCGCGTACCCCGGGTGTCCGGCGGCGTCCCCACTTCCAGGATGCGGGCTAAGACAGCCACGTCGTCTGTGCCCAGGTAGGAGCCCTGCGCTGGGCGCGTGTAGCGGATGGCCGCTCCCATCCACGGCTCGGTGCGCGCGGCAGGGTCGGTGTTGAGACGGTGGGCTGTCCTGCGTGCGGCGCCCTCGGCGCCGTCGCCGGTGAAGAAGCATTCCTGCGTGGCGGCGGTGTCGGTGGCGGCCCAGGCGATGCTGTGGTCCTGGGTATCGACGACGACCCAGCCCTTCATGCGCTTGGTGCGCACGGCCTGGAAGCGGTTCGATCCGTCCTTGGCCGCTGGCGCCGTGGGTGTGGTGCGGGGCGCAGCGGGCAGCATCAGGGCAGGCTGGTTCAGGTCGGCCGGGGGGCGGGCGGCGGGCACCAGCTGGTGCTCCGGGGCCCCCGTGCCGTCGCTGGTGCCTGCTGGGCCGCCGTCTGCGGCACCAGACGGTGGTGCATCGGCCGACTCCTGTGACCTGAGGCGCTCTCCTTCTGCTGTGGGATCGTTCCCGTTGCTGCCGGAGATGGTTTCGCCCGGTGCACGACCACCGGCGCCCTCAAGATGCGCCGCTGTGAACGGCGGCTTGGACGCCTCGCCTTCCGTCACGGGGGGTGTCGGCGCCGTGCCGGAGGAGGCCCGCGGCGCCCGTACGGCGGTTCC
>NZ_JBHYJH010000402.1:0-2690 GCF_042740445.1 Streptomyces sp. NPDC059003
GAGGACGAGCGCGCAGCGCGGAGAGAAGGGGGTCTGGGGGCGGAGCCCCCAGGGAGGGGGTGGGATGGGCGAGCCCACAGTCCGCGGTGGCCCAGGGGCCCGCCAAGCTGTAGCTGCCCGGCGGGCACGGCCGCGCCGCCACCCTCGTCTGCAACGGCGCCTGGCAGACCGCGAACCGTCCCATCAGGGAACGAGGAGCAGCTTCCCCTTCGCGTGCCCCGCCTCACTGCGACGCTGCGCGGCCTCCGCGTCCTTCAGCGGGAAGGCGTCGGCGATCCGGACCGTGAGCTCACCGGCGGCGACCCGCCGGGCGTCCTCGGCGAGGAAGCGGCCGATCGGTTCGCCCTCGCCGCGCGAGAAGGCGACCCCGTGCTCACGGGCCCCCAGGTCGGCGATGGTGACGATCCGCTCCGTGGTGCCGCCGCGCAGCTCGACGGAGAGCGGCAGCACGCCCTGCCCGGCCGCGTCGAAGACCGCGTCGACGTCCTTGCCGCCGGTCACCTCCCGTACCCGCTCGGCAAGACCGTCCCCGTACGCGACCGGGTGCGCGCCGAGCCCGCGCAGGAAGTCGTGGTTGGCGGCCGACGCCGTACCGATCACGGTCGCGCCCCGCTCGACCGCGAACTGCACCGCCATCGAGCCGACGACACCCGCGGCGCCGTGCAGCAGCAGCGTCTCGCCCCGCTCGATCCCGAGCTCCCGCAGCACGCGGTGCGCGGTCTCCGTGCCGCCGGGCAGCGCGGCCGCCTCGCGCCAGCCGAGGCCCTCGGGCTTCGGTACGACGGTGCCCGCGATGGCGTACTCGGCGTAGGCGCCGGTCTCCGTCCAGCCCAGGACCTCGTCGCCGATCGCGGCGTGCGTGACGCCCTCGCCGAGCGCGTCGACGATGCCGGAGAACTCGCCGCCCGGAATCGCGGGCAGCTCCGTCGGGAACAACTGGTTCAGAACACCGCTGCGGATCTTGTGGTCGAGCTGGTTGACGCCCGCCGCCTTCACCTGGACCCGGATCTGACCGGGCCCGGGGCTCGGCACCGCGGCCGTCTCGCTCACCCGCAGCACCTCGGGACCGCCGAACTCCTCGAAGACGATGGCGCGCATCGTGTCCTTGGCCGTCGCAGCCATGGTGGTCACCTCTCAACTCTCAACTGATCAATGAATGAAGGGAAATGAAGGAAGGGATCAATGCGTCACTGGGTGCTTCAAGGCTGACTGGGGAAGTGGCCAGGTGCGGCCGGTCGTTCGGGCGGTTCCACCTGGCCGGACGGCCAGGCCGGGGCGCGCGGGCCCGCCGTACGCTGACCGCATGGACGACACCGCGGCCCTGGCCGCCCTCGCCGACGCCACGGAGGTGATCCGGGCACCGCTCGGCGAGACGCTGCCGCGCCTGTCCGCCGTCGTGGCCCGCCGCCTGCCGCACCACGCGCTCGCCGAACTCGCCCCGCACTGCTCGTACGCGCCCTTCAAGGCGTACGCGGCCGCCTCCGGGGGCGACCCCGAACTGGCCGGGCGGATCACCGCCGCCGACCTCGACCCGCTGTTCGCGACCGTGCGGCCCGGGAAGCCGTGGGCCGGGACGGCACGGGTGGGCGGTGCGGACCGCGAGGTCCTCGCGGTCGCGAGCGAGGCGGCGCCTCGGGGGGCGGTGCTCGTGCTCGTGCTGGTACGGGATGTGGAGGGCGGGCGGGTTTCGGAGGGCGTACGGGGTGGTGGTGACGTGGCGTATCTCCAGGCCCTTTTCGATCTCGTCACCGCGCATCTCGGGCGGCTCGCCGCCGAGGCCGTGCCCGGGCCGCTCGCCACGTCACGGGCCGCGTCCGGCGAACGCGCCCGCGTCACCGCCGAGCTCGGCGAGGCCCACGCGGCCGCGCTCACCGGGCTCCTCGGCGTACTCCGCAGCCGCACCCTCGACGACCGGGGTGCCCGCGCCGCCGCCACCGAACTCGCCGTCTCCGCGCTCGTCGGCCTGCGCGCCGACGTCGAACGCGACCAGGCCGTCGCCGAGGAACCCGCCGACCAGGCCTTCGCCCGGCTCGGCGACTCCCTCCGCACGCTGCTGCGGCACGGTGACGTCGACCTCGACCTCGTGCCGCCCGGCACCGCGCGGCGGCTCCCCGCCGACATCGCCCACGCCGCGCGGGCCGTCGTGCGCGCCGTCGTCCTCGCCTCCCTCGAACAGGACGGCGTACGGCGCATGCGGGTCGGCTGGGCCGTGGCCGGTTCCGAGCTGCGCCTGACCGTGCGGGACGACGGGCCCGGGAGCCTGACGTCGTGCGTTCTCGGGCCGCGGCGGGTCGCCGACCGGCTCGAGGCGGTCGGGGGGCGCCTCGACATCGACCCCGTGCCGGGGTGGGGGACCACGGTGACCGCCGCCATTCCTCTCGGTACGGGGGATGCGCCGCCCTCCGCCGACCAGCTCTCCGGGCTCGGCGCCCGTGAGCTCGAGGTGCTCGGTCACCTCGCGCGCGGGCTCCGGAACCGGGCCATCGCGCGGGAGCTGCGGATCAGTGAGTCGACGGTGAAGTTCCACGTGGCGAACATCCTCACGAAGCTTGGCGTGGCCTCGCGGGGGGAGGCTGCCGCGCGCTTCCACGCGGTGGCGTGACCGCCGCGGGTCCCTCTCCCGTCGTCCTCGGGGTGACCGTCCCTGGTGGGGCTCACCCGCCGTCGGCGGTGCATGGGGTGGGTGGGCG
>NZ_JBHYJH010000403.1:0-2639 GCF_042740445.1 Streptomyces sp. NPDC059003
GCCGCCCTGTGCTGCTACAAGCGACTACTCCGCCTCACCACATAGGACAACGTCTCAATCCAGTACGCGGACCGGGCGAGCACGTCCAACAGGCTCCACTCCGGCAGCCGACGCAGGATCTCCGCCTCCAGGTCCAGCGCGGCTTCGCCGCCACCGCCGTCAGCTGCTGCTTCAGCGCCGCGGTGAACGCGCCCGCGGTGGCGGGCAGCCCGGCTTGCCCGCAATACTCGGCGACCAGCGGCTCGCACTCGGCCCACGACATCAGCTGCTTCTGCAGGCTAGCGTACGACTGAGAGCCGACCACCGCCACGTCCCCGGTCCGCAGCTCCTGGACCAGTTACGACAGCGTGCACACCTCGAAGTGCCGCCGGTTGATCCTCTCCGGCTGGTGCTTGCTGAACAGGATGCGCTGCCACATCTGCGAGGCGAACTCCGCCGACACCGTCTTCGTCGTCCTGGTGCCGTCCTCGGCGGTGACCGTGTACGTCAGCGGCACCCACTTGCCGCTGCGGTTCCGCATCGCCTGGCAGAACTCTACCGCCTGAAGCACCGTGCCATCAGCCGAGGTGGACACCATCTCCAGTACCAACGACCTGAGCAAAGGCCTGATCCTCACAGGCGAGGACGGCACCGAGTTCCGCGTCATCGAACGGGCCCGCAACGCGTCCACGTCCTAACGTCACGAACCCTCCCGCAACCACCGTCATGAACACCGCGCGGCACGTCGCCAGCACGGCATGGCGAGCCGCTGTGCGATGGAGTCCGGCACACAACACACATGCAGGGCCCTCGCACAGCGGCTCGCAGCGTTTCCGCTGCTCAGACGGGGCAGGGCTGACACACATCGTCCCGTAGCTTCTGCACCCAGCTCTCCCGCCCATCACGCGCAGCGCCCACGAGAGCCCCCCCAATCATCCAAGGAGACCCCGCGTGTCCATCCACACCTTCGAGATCGACCCCGTGCGCCACCCGGTCACAATCCTCAAGCGCCCCACCGGCGCCGACTACCCGCCCCTGCCCGGCAACCTTCACCGCGCGCCCACCGCCCTCGTACGGGCCCGGGAGATATGCGGCGGCGACCTGGTCCTGGCCTGCTTCGAAGTTTCCGCCCCCACCACGACCTACGCCGATCACTACACTGACGTCTTCCCAGCAGCACCGTCCACCTTCACGGGAGGCGACCACTGCAATCACTGCGCAAGCGCCGCCACCCGGCTCAGCCCCGAGCAGGGCGTCGTCATCACGCGCGACTTCCCCTGGGACGTATGCGATGTATGGGACCGCGACGCCCTCGCTCTGATCATCCCCGCCGCCTGGGCGGCCGCCCACCTCGCAACGGTCAGTCAGTCGCTGGCTGCACACGGACTGGGAACCCTCCCCAGCCCAGGAGGAATCCACCTCGCCCTGCCGGACTGCACCACGATGCACCTGACCCCCATCCGCAGCGGCCACGAGCAGGCCGCACCGGCCGGATGGGTAGCCCGACACGGCCAGACCACCGTGTATGACTCCACCCACCACGACCTCGATCCGCACGACGACGCCCGGTGGGCAGCACAGGCGACCGCCCTGTACGCGGCGGAAGTTCAGCGCGGCACCGACTTCAACGACATCTGGGAAGCCTGCCTGGGCAAGCTCCTCAAGCGCGCCTGCACCGCCAGCGGGCTGAACGCATTCACCGACGGCTCAGCGGGAGCCGAGTTCGTCACTCTCCCGCTGCCCGACGGCTCCCAGATCAGCATCGACGACTCCGTCCACGAGACCACGGGGGTGCTCATCAGCGAGTACAGGCGCCTGTTCGTCAACCACTTCCCCCTGGAGAAAGACTCCGAGACGTGCGAGGAGATCCTGCTCCCCACCACCGGCACGTTCTGGGGAGACATGGCGGCCCTGCTCCAAACGGCACGAGCCCGCCATCACGCGTCCCTGCCGTCAACACCGTAGCCCGCCTCGACAGCCAGCCGGTATGCGAAGGCCCACACAAGGCCTTCGCATACCGGCCCAGGGCTGTCAACCAAAGACCCGCATGATCCGTGCAGGGCACCGAGCCCAGCCCGACAGAAAGTAGTTGTGCAGGTCATGGGCCTTCACCACACCCTCCGATCCGCCGATTTCCGCAGCCCTCAACGCACCAGCCCCAGACACTGCCCTGTCGTGGGACGGACTCGATCCTGGGCTCTCGCCACGGTGCGCAGGCTGCGCCCGACCGCCAGAGCTCAGCACGTGGTGGGAGGCGGCAGCGGCGTCGGAGCGAGCACCACGGGCTGATCCCTGATACGTGACGTGACCGCGTGGGCGGCAGCGTTGGGACGCACACGACGGCGTACGCCGCAGTCAGCCCCGGCAGAACTGAACGACTCAAGCTCCGGCCGGCACCATGACGGCCCGGCTTGTCAGCACCGCCGAGCAGGCGGCGTGAGCAGCCCGCATCATTCCCCGACGCTGTGGGCGAGGGCATGCTGTCAGCTCCGCCACGACGGGGCTGCCCGGCCCCGTCGCGGGAGGGACTCTCCACACCACGGCGGTGTGCTCGTGGCGTTGGCCGTGAGCGGACCCCTCCGCCAGGCCTCGACACCTTCGTCCCTAGTGGGTGTCTGAGAAGCCCCGTTCAGGGCTGTGATCTCCCGGCTCGGTGCAGG
>NZ_JBHYJH010000404.1:0-2605 GCF_042740445.1 Streptomyces sp. NPDC059003
CCCGCCCGCGCCCGCGGACGCGCCGATGACGCCTTCGGGCGTTTCGCCGGTGGCCAGCCCATCCTGAAAGGCCACCACTCCGAGAAATCCGCACGCCGTGCACGCGAGCGCGGCGATGCCGCAACGCGCCGCGCACTCGAACACCAGGAGGAAGCCAAGCGCTACGAAGCCAAGGCCCGGGAGGCCCGCGCGCAGGCCGAAATCGCCGACTGGCGCGCCGCCATGGCCCGGCAGTTCCGCCAGAGCGACTTCCGGCCCGGAGATGTCATCGAATACACCTGGCGCGATACCACGGTCCTGCGCAGCGCCGTGAAGCGGGCGAATGCGACCACGCTCACGCAGGCGGACTCGGACAACAAGATCGAGTACTGGCGGGTGGTCGCCCGCATCCGCGACGGCCAGCTTCTGCGCGACCCCGGCGAACTCGACGCCCCCACAAAGCCCATGACCCTCACGCCCGCCGGCGAGACCCCGCCCGGCGCCGCACCGTCTGGCCAGGGCCGCACCACCAAAGAGGGTGCTCCCCCCGGCCCACAGCACCCCGGCCCGGGGCACACGCAGCCCTCCGGCACCGAACCCGCCCCCAGGAGGGCAGAGATGGACCACGCGCCCCCCAGCACCACTGCAGCCCCTGAGGGCGCCGGCCGCAGCCCAGGGGGGCAGCCAGGGCAGCCCGGGCAGGAGGACGCGACGGCGCAGCTGAACACCACACCCTGCGCGCAGATGGAGGATCAAGCTCTGGAGGATGAGGACAGCGATCTGTACGACGTCCTCCAGGCGCTGGAAGGGGCCACCGACCCGCTGGACCTCGCCTACCGCCACCGGGCCGAGCAGCGCGCATGGGAGGTCGATGACGAACGGCGCCGCCGAGAGCCTCTGGAGGCCGCCCGGGACCGCGGGCAGGTCATTGAGGACCGGTTGGCCGGGTACGGGCTCAACGACGACGCCCCCGCCCTGAGCAGCGGGGATCTGGAGCAGGCCCTGGCCCAGATGCCAGCCGCCCGCCCCGGTGCCCCCACCGATGAACAGTGGGCCCGCATCGACGCGGCAGCGGCTGCGGCCGAGGCCTTCCCGGCGACCGATGAACAGCGCCTGGCCATCGAAGCCGTAGCACGGCGCCGACTCAATACGGCGATACGCGCCCTGGCCGGTACAGGGAAGTCAGCGACCCTCGAGATGATCTGCCGACGGCTGCCCGACCAGAGGATCGCCCTGCTCGCCTTCAACCGCGGCGTCGTCGACGACGCCAAGGCAGCCAAAGCAGCAGGCAAGTACGGCGATCACGTGGAACCGATGACCGCCAACGGCCTGGCTTTCCAGTCGGTCAACCAGCGCTACCTGGATGCCGGGCGCGGACTGAAGCACCGGCTGCCCGACCACGGCGGAGCCTCCCGCCAAACGGCCCAGCAGATCGCCGACTTGATGCATGTCTACCAAGCCATTCAGGTAGGAGTACACCGACTGACTCCGGAGACCGCAGCCTCTCTGGCCCGAGGGATGCTGCAACGCTGGTGCCAGTCCGCCGATGCCTGCCTCGGCCCCCAGCACACCCGCGTGCCCACCTTCCTTGGCCCGGATAACCGCCAGGCCTTGTTCGAGGCCCTCAAACCCCTCACCGAGCGCATGTGGGCCGACCTCACCGACCCCTACGGCAAGCTCACCTACGACCACGACTACATCGTCAAACAGTGGGCCCTGTCCGGCTCCACGATCCCTTACGATCTCATCGCCTGGGACGAGGCCCAGGACGTCAACCCCGTCCTGGACGGCTGCCTGCGCGCCGCCCTGGAGCACGGCACGCAGGTGGTGGCGGTCGGGGACGCCAACCAGTCCATCTACTCCTTCCGCGGCGCCACCGACGCGCTGTCGCACTTCCCCGTCGACGTGTCGCTCACGCTGACCCAGTCCTTCCGCTACGGCGAGTACATTGCCGACGTCGGCAACCGCATCCTGCGGCTCCTGGGCGCCCGGATGCGGCTCAAGGGCCTGGCCGGCAAACCCTCCGAGCTGACTGAACTGGGCCCCGACGAGGTGGATGCGGTGCTGACGCGCACCAACGCCACCGCCGTCACCGAAGCCCTCGACGCCGTCGACCGGGGCAAGAGGGTCGCCGTCGCCGGAGGACTCGACGAGATCCGCGAGTTCCTCCAAGCGGTCCACCAGCTGAAGGAAACCGGCAAAAGCAAGCACAAGGACCTGGCCTCCTTCCACTCCTGGGCGGAGGTCCTCACCTACGTGGAAACGGAGCCCGAGGCCGCGGGATCGATGCGCACCATCGTCCAGCTGATCGACAACGACACCGACGGACGACTGGACCAGCTCCTGGACGTCGGCGGACTGGGCAGCATCCACCTGAGCCCGGATGGTGAACGCCTGTGGATCTCAGGCACCCAACCCTCTCACCCCGACCACCAGGCCTTCACCGACTGGCTCAAGGACCGAGAAACCAACAAGTTCGGCAGGTGCGTCTACGACGGCAGCTCCCAGCGCTGGTACTACCAGCCCGGACGCCACCGCATCACCTATGAGAAGAACGGCCAGCCCAGGCAGTGGTGGGTCAACAACCCGGCCAGCAATCTCCCCAAGGCCCGGGCCGCCATCGAGG
>NZ_JBHYJH010000405.1:0-2581 GCF_042740445.1 Streptomyces sp. NPDC059003
GGAGCCTGGGGCGAGAAGTATCCGGCGATGGTGCGGCTCCGGGAGAACGCCCGGGTGATTCGACCGCCTCGACAGCGGTCGCCGCGACCTGCCGGTAGTTGCAGACCTGGCGGTTCTTGAGCCAGGCCGCGAGGCGGCTCCGCCCGATCCTGCGCAGGCCGGCCGGGGTCTGGTAGCCACTCAGCAGCACCAGCGCGGCCTTCGAGGTCTTGTAGTCGAAGGCCCGCTCCAGAGCGGGGGAAGTACTCCAGCAGCTGGGCCCGCAGTCGGTTGATCGTTCTGGTGCGGTCCGCGGCCAGGTCCAGGCGGCGCGAGGTGAGAATCCTCAGGTCCACGGCGATCTCGCTGCCGCCGCGTACCGGTTGGAGATCGTGGCGCATTCGGGCCTGGTCGGCGATGACGAAGGCGTCCTTCGCGTCCGTCTTCCCGTCACCCCGGTAGGAGCCGGAGGCGTGATGGACGGTGCGTCCGGGGATGTAGAGCACCTTCTGACCGTGGTTGACCAGCAGGGCGACCATCAGCGCGGCCCCGCCGGAGTTGAGGTCGATGGCCCAGGTCACAGGCTCGCCCTCGCTCAACTCCAGTACATCACCCAAGAGTTGAAGCAGGTCCTGCTCGTTGTTGGCGATGCGCCGTGAGAGCCTGCGCTGGCCGTCGGCATTGATCACCGTGCAGTGGTGCTCGGCCTTGCCCGCATCCGTACCAGCCCATAGTTTGGGCACGGCCACCTCCGAAGTCGTTCCTGTACATATCCAGCAGACGACCTCGCCAGCGTGTCCTTACCAAGCGATCCACATCGCGCATCCCAATGAGCAAGCCGGAGTCCCTGCGGGCCTCGCCCCGAGGGCGGGAAAATCGGGGCACGTCCGGCCGACGTCGTGGCCACTTGGCGTGTCCGAGCCCGTCAATCAGCAGGACGCTGGGGACCTGCTTGTCAGGCGCTCGGAAGTGTTGCCTCGAGCACGCGTATCAGACTCTTTCGCCTTCCGGGTCCTGGCAGGTAGCGCCAGGGGATGCCGGTGCGGTCCACGTAGAGCACCGCGTTCATCAGCGAGCGCAGGTCATGCTCGGGAGGGCGGCCGATGTCCAGGCCGCGACCGCGGCGCTCGTTCCGCCAGGCGGTGAGCACCGGTTCGATCAACTCCCAGCGGGCATCGGACAGATCGCTGGGGTAGCCGCTGCGCGGGGCCATGTTTCTGATGTACTGCCGGGCGCCCGACGCGGCAAGCGGGCAAAGGGCCGTGGGCAGGGACGTCCTGGGATGACACAGGATGGTCCCGAACGAAATACCCCTCTGCTGCCGCTTCACCGATCCGTCGGTGCACCAGTCCCGTCAGCCCCAGCCACCTGGACCTGGAAAACCACATCACCCCGACCCGAAACAGGCGCAAACGCTCAGTTTGAGGGTGTCTGAGAAGGCCCGTTCAGGGCCGTGATCTCCCGGCTCGGTGCAGGAGGAGTCGTTTTCGATCACACCTCGAGCGCCACCCCACGTGCCGAACGCCACCCCACGTGAAAACCCGAGGCTAGTCCCGTACGGACGCCCCGGCAGGAGTTCCCCATGGACAACTTCACCTTCCAGCCACACGCCACGCCCCTGGACGTCAAGGGCCGAATCTGCGTCACGCCGCCCTACTTCGCGCTCACGGAGCTGTGCAGCGATACGCCGGGCGAAGCGACCGCATTCGTCCCGGTCGAGGCTTCTCCAGGGCGCCAGGCCTCAGACATCAACATCACCGAGGTCGGTCGGCACCTCGCCATTCTGGGCCTCTGCGCCGCCTCCAGCTTGAACGAATCCCCAGGTCGGCACTATTACTTGGCGCGTTCCGCACGCGGCGAATGGCTCGCACCGTATCAGGAACAAGCCAACCACCCGAACGTCGGCTTCCAAGGTTGGGCGCGCGCCTCCTTCGAGAACAGGTGCCAAGCCACCGCACGAACGCGTCTGACACGCGACGACGGAATTCCCATCGCTCAAATGCAGGTGGACTACCAAGTGATGTCACAGTCCGCCTTCGCGCACTTCTTCGGACAACCGCAGGCCCTTCCGTTGGGCGCCCCCTATCCAAACCCCTACGGGCAGCCCCCGCCACTGAAGGGCGTCAAAGTCCACGAAGGAGGAGCAAGCGCCGAGCTCGACGTGACACCGATGCTCTGCCCCGGGCATTTCGACGGATACCCCGCACTTCCCGTTGCCTTCACCTCCACAGCGATGACGACCCTCATCGATCACTTCGTCGCGCGGGGCGATGAAGCAGCTCGTTGGCTTCCTGTGTACTCCGAACTCGAAGCCGAGCAACTGCCCTGGGCGGGCAAACGACTCACCATCACCGCGACACCCGCAACCGGAAAGACCACGGACAGCGCCATCCTGTGCGTCGCCCAGATCGACGGCAACCCCATCACCACGATGGCCATTGACATTCTCACAGTGACGTCCGGCGCTACGCCCTCGGCTCCCTCCTGCCCCACCCAGTAACTCCCAGGCGTAAGGCTCTCAGGCGATGCACACCGACGTGCCCATCGCTTAGAGGTTGTCTCACGTGGCTTGATGTTTGTGCGGCATGATGCCGGGCGTGGG
>NZ_JBHYJH010000406.1:0-2558 GCF_042740445.1 Streptomyces sp. NPDC059003
TCCATCAGGCCAACCAGAAACCTTCGCGCCAACCGTTTGGGGTAGGGGTACAGGGATTCCTGATAGTGCTCTGCTTATCGGGGGGCGGCATCCTGGGCGGGCTGTAGACCGTGTATCTGTCCGCAATGTTGATCGTGCCTTTGGTGTTGCCGTCCCAAACGTAGCCTGGGCCGCCGTGGTAGCGCGTCGTTGCGTACTGCCAGTACCACGTCGCAGCGGGGATGCTGCTGACATCGTGTACGTAGGCCTGGACGCTGGGGTTGTCAACGAATTCGCCGTCGAGGAGGCTCATCTGGGTAGCTGCGATGGCCTTTTCGAGGTCGCCGAGGTGTTTGTGCGCCCGGTTGACGCTCTCCTGGAGGGTGATCCCCTGACTGCGGCATGCGCTGACGACCGAGTTGATGAGATCGCCGTGGCGCAGCTCTTTACGGAAGGAGAACAGGTCGTTCAGCACGATCATGTGCTCGGTGATCAGGAAGTTCAGTTTGCGCAGGTCGGCTGAGCACTGGAGTTCGTCGGTTAGGTCGATCCCCAGTGCGTACTCGGAGAACCCCAGGATCCAGTGGCAGCCGATGGTGTCCTTGCGGACATTCAGATACGGGTCCTTCTCCAGGACGGCTCGCTGCATCCGCGATGGCACTTCTCGGGCGCACCCGTGGTAGAAGTCGCGCAGCAGTTTGTTGCAGCGTTCCTTCTGCCGTGGCGGCATTATCGCTCGAAGTTCCGTGTCGAGCTGATGGAATGCCTGGCTGAACAGGCAGTCCGGAGGGAATTCTCCGGTCTCGTGCAGGAGGCTCAGCCGCTCTGCCATGACGAGAGCGCCTTCGGGGTCTGCTCCCAGCTTGAGGGGGTCGGCGTAGTAGTCGTCGAGGATCGTCAGCAGTGCGTAGAGGTTGACGATGGTGAGGATGCGGTCGTCGGGGCATGCAGGGTGAGAGTAGAATCCGTAGGATCCGTTGCGCTGCCCCAGATAGTCGACGAACTCCTCTTCGTCGGCGCACAGTGGCCGGGCCCACTGGCGGAGCCAGTGCGAGTGGCGGAGGTCGAGCTCCTCCATCCGCGGGTGAACACCCAGCCGGAACAGGCCGGTCGGAGGTCCCGGGAAGTAGAATTCCTTCGCGTCGAACACGTCGGTGACGGCGGTCATGCAGTTCCCTCCTGGAGACGGACGGTACAGTCTGGTGTCAGGGTGATTGTGCCGCTGAGCGCCCCGTTCCATTCGTAGCCGTTGCCGTGGTAGCGGCCCGTCAGGTAGGACCAGCGGGTGTTGCCCGCAAGCAAGTGCCCCAGCGCCTGAAAATAGACGTGCATCTCGGCTGTGCTCCCCATACTGCTACTGCGGATGCGCTCGCGCTGCTGGATGAAAGAGTGTTCAGCGTCATGGATCATCATGCTGGTGCGGTCGACTGCGCCCTGAAGGCTGAGCCCCTCGGCACGGCACAGGACGGCGATGACGTTGATGTCGTCGCCGTTGTAGTGCTCGGCGCGAAACGAGTGCAGGTCGTTGGTGAGCAGCGCGTGATCGGTCACGGCGCCGATGAGATCCCGGAAGGCAGGGTGCTCGGCGATCGCGCTCAGATCGATGCCCAGTCCGTATTCGCCAAGCACGCACCACGGAGTGACACACACACTGTGCCTGCGCAGGGTGAGGTACTCCGCGAAGGAGAGAGGCTTGCCGCGCCTGCGAACTGCCGTTTCTTGTATCGCCCCTTCAGCCCAGGCCCGCATGTTGTTGGCCCAGCGGTGCCATTGTGTTGTAGGCATGCGTGCGCGGATCGATCCGAACAGCTCTCCGGCGAGCGTCAGCAAGGAGACGGGGAGCTGGCCAGCTGACCGTGGGTGTGCCCTGGTTCCTTGCATCACGTCGAGCAACGCGTCGTACGCTGCTCGGGTGTGGGTGACCGACGAAGTGTCACGGCCCGGACGGGAGGTGAGGTCGTCAGCAAGGAACATGAGGGTAACCAGATTGGTGAGGTCTTCGGCTATGTCCCGGGCAATGTCCGGGAAACACATGCAGACCCACCGGTCGTAGTGTGCTCCCAGGAGCGACTGGAGCTGCGGTTCTTCGAGGAACGGGAGACTGCGGCGCACCCACTGGACGTGATGAGCAGTGATGCCCTCCGACTCTGGATGCGATCGGCAGGGCAGCAACGCGGCAGGAGCAGGCAAACACACCCGGTCCCCGTCGCGGAACAATGGTTCATCCATCGGACCACCTCCTGCTCGCAGGCCGTAGAAGGGAGCCACGGCGGTTTGCTCCGGCGACGGAACGCGACCAGCAGCGCGGCGGATGTCAACGATCTGTACAGCGCCGTCCCCGTCCTGCAGGGCCCCGGCCGCCAGCACCACCTCCGCGCCCGCCTCCCCGGCGCCGGCCCCTAAGCACTGTTCCCGTCCTCGCCCCGCACAGGAAAGACATCCGCCGCAGGGAAAGCGTGCACGCGTTGCATGCTTGCGCCCTTGTGAACGCATGAGCGGTTCAACTGGGCTCCATACTGGTCTTACTGAGGTTGTCTGTGTGTTGTCGCCCTCACGAGTCCGGTCGCGGTGAGACAGCT
>NZ_JBHYJH010000407.1:0-2471 GCF_042740445.1 Streptomyces sp. NPDC059003
GTTCCGGGCGCCCCTTCTGTGCGTACCGGCGTATGCAGCTGTGCCGCTCAGATCCTGACCTGCACCGAGCGGGAGAGGCGGTCGTGCAGGCCGCGGCCGTCGCGGTCCCAGATGAGGGCGGGGATGCCGAGGCAGAGCAGCAGGCTGCGGATCACGACGCGGCCGAAGCCGAGGCGGCCGCCGTCCTCGGCGACCACCCGGAGCCCGAGGAGCCGCTTGCCGGGCGTGAAGCCGACCGTGCCGACGGTGAGCACGCTCATCACGAGCAGCACGCCGAGCGCCCAGTTGCCCATCGCCTGCGGGTTGCCGCGCGCGAACAGGCCGTATGCGATCACCATGCACAGGCCCCAGTCGACGGCGATCGCGCCGATGCGGCGGCCGGGCCTGGCGACGGAGCCGGGGCCCTCCTCGGGCAGCCCGAGCCGCTCTCCCCGGTATCCGAAGTCGACGCCCGCTTCCTCGGCTGCCGCGCGAGGGCCGGAGAGCCACGATCCGATTGCTTGCCTGTTGTCCACCCGTCCACGGTACTGCGCCCCTTTTCGTACGGGGACGGGCGGGGCCTCGTACGAGTGCGGGCGGGGCCTCGTACAGGGCCGGGCGGGGCCTCGTAACGGGTGCGGGCGGGGGCCCGCGGAGGGCCTGCCGGACCCCCGCCCGGTTAACTTCGGCGAAACAAACGGGTCACGCTTGAGAAATCCCCCGTCCCTATGGTCGGGTCCCAGCGTGTGCCACCGCACTGGCCGCACGACCGAGCTGCAACCCCGCTCCTCCTGGGCGGGAGTAGGAGGAGCTGGATGTTCCAGAACGCCGACGAAGCCAAGAAGTTCCTCGCGGATGAGGACGTGAAGTTCGTAGACGTCCGCTTCTGCGACCTGCCGGGTGTGATGCAGCACTTCACGGTGCCGGCCGAGGCGTTCGACCCCACGGAGGAGCTGGCCTTCGACGGCTCGTCCATCCGCGGCTTCCAGGCCATCCACGAGTCCGACATGGCGCTGCGCGCCGACCTGTCGACGGCCCGCGTGGACCCCTTCCGCCGCGACAAGACGCTGAACGTCAACTTCTTCATCCACGACCCGATCACGGGCGAGCAGTACTCCCGCGACCCGCGCAACGTCGCCAAGAAGGCCGAGGCCTACCTCGCCTCCACCGGCATCGCGGACACCGCGTACTTCGGTCCCGAGGCGGAGTTCTACGTCTTCGACTCGGTCCGCTTCGAGACGACGGCCAACCGCTCGGTCTACGAGATCGACTCCGAGGCGGGCGCCTGGAACACCGGCGCGCTTGAGGACAACCGCGGCTACAAGGTCCGCTACAAGGGCGGCTACTTCCCGGCCCCGCCGGTCGACCACTTCGCCGACCTGCGCGCCGAGATCTCCCTCGAACTGAACGCTGCGGGCCTGAAGGTCGAGCGCCAGCACCACGAGGTGGGCACGGCGGGTCAGGCCGAGATCAACTACAAGTTCAACACGCTGCTCGCCGCGGCCGACGACCTGATGCTCTTCAAGTACATCGTGAAGAACGTCGCCTGGCGCAACGGCAAGACCGCGACCTTCATGCCGAAGCCGATCTTCGGCGACAACGGCTCGGGCATGCACGTCCACCAGTCCCTGTGGTCCGGCGGCGAGCCCCTCTTCTACGACGAGCAGGGCTACGCGGGCCTCTCGGACACCGCCCGCTACTACATCGGCGGCATCCTCAAGCACGCCCCGTCGCTGCTCGCCTTCACCAACCCGACGGTGAACTCGTACCACCGCCTGGTCCCCGGCTTCGAGGCCCCGGTCAACCTGGTCTACTCGCAGCGCAACCGCTCCGCCGCGATGCGCATCCCGATCACGGGCTCCAACCCGAAGGCCAAGCGCGTGGAGTTCCGCGCCCCGGACCCGTCCTCGAACCCCTACCTCGCCTTCTCGGCCCTCCTCCTGGCCGGCCTCGACGGCGTCAAGAACAAGATCGAGCCCGCCGAGCCGATCGACAAGGACCTCTACGAGCTCGCCCCCGAGGAGCACGCGGGCGTCCCCCAGGTCCCGACCTCCCTCCCCGCGGTCCTCGACGCCCTGGAGGCGGACAACGAGTACCTCCAGGCGGGCGGCGTCTTCACGTCCGACCTGATCGAGACGTGGATCGACTACAAGCGCGCAAACGAGATCGCCCCGATCCAACTCCGCCCGCACCCGCACGAGTTCGAGCTGTACTTCGACATCTAGAGGGCGGGGTCGGGTGAGCTGGGGCTAGGTCCCGGAAACCCACCGTGAACTGGGAAAACGCTGCTCGACAGTTCTCGCTGTTCCCGGCTGTTTTCCAGGGTCTTGTGCACCGGGTGTGCACCGGCGTCGCCGATATCTGACCCACCATCAAAGACGCATGCGAGGGTCGTCACCTCCGAGGGGGGGTGGACCCCCCGCAGGGGGTGGCGCAGCGGCGGGGGCCAAGAATAATTGGGGTACAAAAAAAAAGGCGGGGGCGCCGCCAGC
>NZ_JBHYJH010000408.1:0-2433 GCF_042740445.1 Streptomyces sp. NPDC059003
CAACGTCACCCTCGGCCAGGCCGCGATGGCCGCGCCCGCACCAGGACCTCGGCGGCGACCACTTCCTGGAACGCACCGGGAAGACCCGGGCCGCCCGACGGCTGGCCAGCCAGCTCAACCAACTCGGCTACCAGGTCAGCCTCCAGCCCACCGGGCCTTCCTGACCGCCAGTTGATGTTTGCCAACGAAGAATCTTCGTATCAGGGTGTCCGTGCTCGATGGCCACCCGCCGCACGGAGGCGGCCAGCTGGGCCTCCTCAACCGCTCTCCATGACCAGTTGCCGCAGCAGGGTATTCGGTGTTCACTCACGGCTTCCCGCCCCTCCCGGAAGGCAGACCAGCCCCGGCCCAGACCATGTTCCGCACCACCGGCGTTCACAAGGGCACAATGTTGCATGCGGTGCATGGCGTTCGCGGCGCCGAGCCTCTGGACGGTGTGTCGGTGGGGTTGTCTGATGTTCGATACTGCACTGCCCGGCCCTTCAATCCCGGCCGAAGGAGACGCGGATGCCCCTGCCTGGCGGTTCCTCGACGGTGCTGCCTGAAAACCTCGACGCCGTGCGCGTCGTACCGGCGGCGGATCTGCCGGCCCTGGCCGCACGGATCCGCCGCCTCCTGATCGAAGCGGTGTGCGCGACGGCGGGCATCTCGGACCGAACCTCGGCATGGGCAAGGCCACCCCGGCGCTGCACCGCGTGTTCGACTCACCGCAGGACACGCTCGTCTTCGACACCAAGCATCAGGCGTATGTGCACGAGCTGCTCACCGGCCGGGCCAAACAGTTCACCACCCTGCGCCAGAAGGGGGCCTGTCCGGCTACCCCTCACGGGCCGAGTCGGTACACGACCTGGTGGAGAACTCGCATGCCTCCACCGCGCTAGCCTACGCGGACGGCCTGGCCAAGTCCCGCCACCTGGCTGGCAAACAGGACCGGGCAGTCGTCTATGCCACCCAGAACCGCCAGACCGCCATCAAGGAACTGTCCATAGGCCGCAGGCGTGCTGCAGAGTGGCAGCAGCTTGCTCAGGACGGACTATCTGAAGGCGCAACCCAGCCCCCTCGATCCCTTGTCCAGTGGAAGGTCGACATGCGCACATCGCCCCCGAAGGTGCCAGGGGGACTGCCACTCCTTGGTCACACCCTGCCCTTACTCCGTGATCCCTTCCCGTTCCTGGCGTCCCTTCCCACCTACGGCGATCTCGTCCAGGTCCGGATCGGACCCCTCAAAGTGATCGTCGCCTGCAACCCGGAGCTGACCGGTCAGGTCCTTCGCGAAAGCCGGGTCTTCGACAAGGGTGGCCCCATAGTTGAACGGGTGCGTGAAGTGCTCGGTGACGGTCTCGGTACATGCCCGCACGACCGGCATCGGCGACAGCGCCGCATGATCCAGCCCGCCTTCGCCCCGGCCCGCCTGCCCCACTACGCCAAATCGATGACCGCGAACAGCATCAGTCACGCGAATAGTTGGCACGAAGGCCAGATCATCGACGTATCCGAAGAGATGACGGCACTCATGCTGAAGGTTCTAGTGGAGACAATGTTCTCCACAGCAGTGTCGCAAGAAGTCCTCAACCAGATTTGCGAAGACACCTCCACTGTGATCAAAGGAATGTACCGGCGAACCGTCGTGCCACCCACGGTCAACAATATTCCCACTCTCGGCAATCGCCGCTACCGCCAAGCAAGGGCCCGGCTGCGCCGCGTCGTCGCAAGCATCATCGCTGATCGCCGCAGCAGCGAGCGCATTGACCGCGGTGACTTGCTCTCCGCGTTGCTCACCGCCCGCGACGCCGACGCAGAAAGCGATGACCAAGGACTGAGTGACACCGAAATCACCGACCACATCACCACCTTCCTCGTCGCAGGATCAGAAACCACCTCCAACACCCTCGCGTGGGCTTTCTATCAGCTGGCACATTCCCCCGAATTCGAAGAACGCCTTCACCGCGAAATCGAAACGGCTCTCTCCTCTTGCCCCGCAACCATGGAAACCCTTCCTGAGTTGACGTTCGCCAGCAGCATTATAGCCGAGGCCCTCCGTATGTATGCCGTCCCGCTGGCCACCCGAACGGTAACCAGCGACATCCAGCTTGGCGGGTACTCTCTGCCCGCGGGCTCCACGGTCGCCTACAGTCCGTACCTCATCCACCATCGAAGCGATCTGTACGCAGACCCCGAGCGGTTCGACCCCGACCGCTGGAATGACTTCACATCGTCTCGCTACGCTTTCATCCCCTTCGGCGGGGGCGCCCGTAAATGCATCGGCGATAAATTCGGGCACACCGAAGCCGTCCTCACCCTGGCCACCATCGCCGCCCGCTGGAAATTGGAACTCCTCAATAACCGACCTATTTTTCCCCGAAACGCCCTCACAATGATCCCCAAGGGGCTTCGGATGCGCGTCGCCTCACGCCAACGCAACTACCGGCCGTC
>NZ_JBHYJH010000409.1:0-2424 GCF_042740445.1 Streptomyces sp. NPDC059003
GATCATCGACCGCATCTGCCGCTACTGCACACGAATCTCCGGACCGGCTCACTAGCCCTGGGCGAAACTCGGGCCGAATCCCGTCGCGCGGATCGGAGGTGTCGCGATTGGCGATCGCAGCGATTCCGCTTCAGGGGTTGGCTCATCGGACTTCTGGAGCCTGACGACCACGTCGGTGCCGCAGTAAATTCCGGGTTTACCGCGACAGGTGCTGACGGCCTTCAGGCGGGCGAGGAAAGATCTTGCCGCCCCGGCCCGGCTTGTACTCGCCGAGCCCACGCGTAGTGACCGCAGTGCCGTGTCACTCCAGGTCCCACCACCAAGAAATCGCTGGGTAGGCGAGGGCGCGGCCGTTGTGGGGTGGGGCGTGGGTGAGGCCGGCCCATTGCAGTTCGATGGCGTGGGGGTTGGCGCCGTCGGGGTTGGTGTAGCGGGTGGCGTGCTGGGCCCAGTCCAGGCAGTTGCGTACGGCGGTAAGCGCGATGTCGATCATGGCGCGGGTGTCGTGGCTGTAGGGACCTGCGGTGATCTGCTCGGCCAGGTGGAGGGCCTGGGCCATGATGCGGTCGCGGATCTGGGCGAGTTGGCGGGTGGCCTCGGTGACGGTGCTGTGGTGTTCTCGCATGAGGATGGGGATCGGGGTGGGCTCGGCTGCGGTGTCGTGGCCGGCCTGTTGGGCCATCCAGTGTTCTTTGGGGTAGGAATACAGGTCGTCGTCCAGCGTGATCAGCAGCCATGCAGCTTCGGTGACGGCGCGCACGAGCGGGTCGTGACGTTCGTCGTCGGGGAGCTGCAGGCCAGCGGCGATCTCAGCGCAGGTGATGGTGCTGGGGCCCAGTCCCAGGTGGGGGCGGACAGTCAGGAAGGTACCGAAGTCGGCGAGGTGGCCGCTGGTGCGGTGGGCTGCTTCCCATAGCCCAGCCCAGTAGGTGGCCTTGTTGTCGGTAAGCCAGCGGCGCCAGAGCGTCGGGCTGGTCTGTTCTTTGATCCGCGCGGAGAGGTCGGCGATGGCTGTGTAGAACACGTCATCCGGCAGGGGGCGGGTGTCCAGGGTGGTGCTGGCGTAGTCCAGGCCTTCGAACCATAGGCGCAAGGTGGTGGTGTCGGTGCTGCTAGGGCCGGAGTCGGTGCGCAGGTCATCGAAGGCAAACGCCAGGTAGGCCCAGTCAACGCCGAGCTGGGTCAGCTCGGTGGGCGCGTCGGGGGTCATGCGGGCCATCAGTTCGTGGGAGCGGGTGTCGGCGGCCCGTACCCGGTTGATCGGGTCGGTGAACAATCCCAGTGATTCCAGCCAGTCCAGGCCTCGTTTTTCCAGCAGTGCCTCATCGGGGTGGGGGCGGGGCGGCGGAAGCGGGCAGTAGAGGGACGGCACCTCGAACCGGACGCTCATGGGCACGTGTTCCTTCGCTCTCAGGTCAGCGGGGCCAGCGGCGCGAGCGCCGTGGCACCGGCGTATGTGATCGGGTCGCCTCGTCGGTGTTCATGCCGTCGGGTCCTGGTCTGGCTCGGAGGTGCTTGCCGGATGTTGGCGCAGAGCCTGTGGCTACGGCGGCGGGGGTGATCCCAGAGGCGCGGGTGTCACGGGAGTTCGCTTTGCGCACATGGAGGAGAACAGCCAGATAGATGAGGTTCGCTGCGGTCATGCCGAGACAGATGAAGCGAAGCAGGGGCGAAACGGTGACGTCGAAGTCCGTGGGCAGGTAGCGCAGGAACGCGATCGAGGCGACGATGATGGTCAGTAGTTGCAGAAGGCAGATGGGAATCGACAGGCCGCGGGTTGATCCTCGGCTGTAGAGCAGCATCGGGTAGGAGGTCATCGCGGCCAGCCATGTCCCCTCGGCGGTGTGGATGCCCCAGGTGTCCTGCAGGGACTGGTCGATGGCCGGGACGGCGAAGGCGGTGAAGCCGAGCGCTGCGGTGACCATCGCGTAGAAGGCCAGCCTGGACAGCCCGGGAAACTCGCGGGGGCCGTAGACCAGGAGTTGGTAGAAGATGACGGCGTGTCCGACGACGTACAGCCCGGAGACAGCACCCAGCATCGGTATCCACGGATGGTAGGCGCCCAAGGCGTTGCGGACATCCCACCCGATGAAAGCGCAGAGCGCGAGCAGCGGGACACCGTAAGTGTGGTCGAGGAAGCCTCGTCTGATCGTCAGTACATACGAAATATCGAACGTGGATCCGGCGATCAGGATGAATGTCGCGAACACCTAAGGCCTCCTGCGGGAAAGGTGGGGCTGCGCGAGTGCGGCTTCTGCGGCGGCAGGCGGGGGGGAGGGCCGGGCGGAGTTCTTTGGGCAGCGAGAACGTGATGGATTCCTCGGCTGCGGTGACGATCTCAATGTCCTCGAAACCGCGGTTCGCGAGCCACTCCAGCACGCCCTCGACCAGTACCTCGGGCACCGAGGCGCCGGAGGACAGGCC
>NZ_JBHYJH010000410.1:0-2404 GCF_042740445.1 Streptomyces sp. NPDC059003
GACCCGAAGCTGTTTGGCGATCACCGCGTTGTCCTGCCCAGCGGCGAACATCTCGTATGACGCGGCCCACGAGTCGATCATTCGCCGGTGCGGGCGCGTGCTCGGCAAGCGCCGGCTGGCCGGTCTGCTCGTCGAGGCCGCCGCCGACATCGACGCCTTCTACGAGGCGAAGGTTTTCGAACCCGCCACCGATTCCACCGTGTTGGTGCTGTCCGCGGACGGCAAGGGCATCATCATGAGGCCCGAGGCCCTGCGCGAAGTCACCCGGCAGGCCGCCGCGAAACGCCAGCACACGTTCCGTACCCGCCTGGCCGCCGGGGAGAAGAACGGCAGGAAGCGCATGGCCACCCTCGGTGCTGTCTACGACGCCGAGCCCGCATCCCGCCGTCCGCACGACGTGATCATGCCGCCCGGCGGCTTCACGGACGGCCACATCCGTCGGCCCGGCCCCGCCGCCCGGAGCAAGTGGCTGTGCGGTTCGGTCGAGCGCGACGCCGAGCACGTCGTGAAGCAGATCTTCGACCATGCCCAGGCCCGTGACCCCGAGCATCGCCGCACCTGGGTCGTCCTGGTCGACGGCGCCCGCCACCAACTCGACCTTGTAAAGACCGAAGCCCGCCTGCACCACGTCGACGTGCACATCGTCATCGACATCATCCATGTTCTGGAAAAGGTATGGTCGGCGGCTTGGTGCTTCCACCGCCCCGGCGACCAGCGTGTCGAGGACTGGGTCGCCGCCCGGGCTCTGAGCATCCTGAACGGCCAGGCCGAAGACACTGCCGACGCTCTTCAAGTCGAGGCAGATCACGCCGAGTTGACGGAAGAGCTGCGTCGCGGTGTCAATACGTGCATCCGCTACCTGCGCGGCAATGCAGATTTCCTGCACTACGACCAGGCCCTCGCGGCTGGCTGGCCGATCGCCACCGGGATCATCGAGGGCGCGGCCAGGCACCTGGTCGCCGACCGCCTCGACATCGGCGGCGCCCGCTGGGGCCTGGTCGGCGCCGAAGCCGTCCTCAAACTCCGTGCCGTCACCGCCAACGGCGACCTCGACGCCTACTGGCGCCATCACATCGCCGCCGAACACCAGCGGCTCTATGTGGCCAATGACCAGGAGCGTTACGTTCTTACCGCCTGATCACGGGTTCCCGGGAGATGATCGCCAGGCAGTCGTCACACCATCGTTCACCAGGAACACCCAGGTCGACCGGCACGTCGCGTTTCGGTGCCGGCAGCACAATGCCCTCGCTGTCACTGCACGCAATGGCGTGGAAGTCGCAGTCGCCATCACACTCGGCGCCATCACCCGGAGCGTGCCAGATCACCACATCCGGCACATCGCCAATCCCACGAAGACGCTCCGCAACAGCCAGCATGATTCTCCCCTCAGCGACGGACCCGAACGCACGGCCATTCTGCCGCCAACGCGGCATCTCCATCGGTCACTTCAGAGGAGCCGCACCCTTAACTCATTGCCCCTTTGACCCGCATCTCGGCGATACCCCATCCAGGTCCGGCCGCGCCTCGGCGAAGGCACCGAGTCCTTCATCCGCCGCCTCGCCCGCGTCAACCACCTGCCCCACATATACCTGCGCAAGGTTCTTTGCCGACGGGGCAGTTACGGAACCCCGGACCTCGACCTGCTGGCACAGGTCACCGGACGGACCGTCACCGACTTGCGACGAACCCTCCCCGATGCCCCGGGCCGCGCCGACACCGACCCGGACCGGACCTGCATCTTCCCCACGGCGCTCGACCGCCGGCTCACCAAGCCCTCGATGAGGGTCAGCCTCGTCATGCTCCTGAACGACGCCTACCAGGACGGCGCCCACCGGCATCAGCTCAGCGCCCGCTACGGGCTCGACCGCCGCATCGTCCGCATCGCGCTCCAGCATCAGCAACCACGCGAGCCTATACATCGCACCCCCAACCTCACCGCGCTCCTGGCCTCAATCGACCCCGTTGACCTCAGCAAGCTGCAACACATACTCACCCGCTGGCTTCGCCACCATGGACGCCACCGGCCAGGTGCGGTCCCAGACGCCACAGCTGTGCTCACCCGCGGCGCGAGGTCCCGGTCGCGGCCAGTAGGTTCGGGACCTCCATCGCGCTCATGCCCGCACGCTCAGCGATACGGGCCACCGGCTGCCCGGCCCGGTACGCGCTGACAACTACCGCGGTCAGCTGCCGACGGGCCGAATGGACCGCCTCCTGAGCCTCGCGCAGTGCCGCCGCCGCCATCCCCAGTGCGTTGTCCTTGCTCGCCTTACTGAGCTTGTAGGTGTGGTGTCGTCTGGGTGAGGGGCAGTCTGGTTGCGGTAGGGCAGCCGTCGATGGTGCCGCTGTGGTACTGGAGTTGGCGTAGACCGTGACGCAGGGCACGTTCGAGCTGGTCGAGGTCGGC
>NZ_JBHYJH010000411.1:0-2363 GCF_042740445.1 Streptomyces sp. NPDC059003
TGCGGGAACTACCAAGTCACCTGCCCTGAACGGGGCTTCTCAGACACCCACTAACGGTGGGTCGTTGGGACGTTCGCTCCTGGCGGCTGCCTTTTTCTTGATCGACTTCCTGGTTGACAGCAGATAGGCGGGGTGCGGGGTCTGGATGCGCGTGCAGGCACGGGCCTGCGCGATCATGGGAGTTCCTACGCTCCGTGATCGTGGAGGCTCCGTGCCTGCGCTGCCATCATGGCTCACCGACCCGCTGTGGGACCAGTTCTGTGAACTGCTGCCTATGCGCGGTGAGTTCGTTCCGGATCATCCCCTGGGGTGCCACCGCCGGCGGATCGGTGACCGCATCGTCTTCGACAAGATCGTGCAAGTGCTGGTGTTCGGTTGTGGCTACCGCAAGGTGGCCGACGTGTCCTGCTCGGCCACGACGATCCGCGGTCGGCGGGATGAGTGGATCACGGCCGGGGTGTTCGAACGCCTGGAGCTGATCGTGCTGGAGCTGTCGGACCTTCCGGTCGACGGCTGCCACACCAAGGCCCCCTGCGGCGGCGAAGTTGCAGGCCCCTCGCCGGTGGACCGGCGCAAGGGCGGCATGAAACGCTCCACCGCCACCGACGCCGGCGGCATCCCCGCTCGGCGCGGTCACCGCCCCTGGCAACCGGCACGACTCCCGCTGCTGGCCCCGACGCTGAAGAGACTCGAACGCCTCGGACCGCTCCCGGACGGCGCCACCGTCCACCTCGACGCCGCCTACGGCACAGACAAGAGAGCGAGGACGGCCGAGGAACACGGTCTGCGCGCCGAGGTCGCCGTCAAAGGCGTTGCCGCACCGATCCAGAACACCAGAAGGTGGCCGGTGGAGCGGACGAACGCCTGGGGCAATCAGTTCTTCAAGATCGCCCGGTGCACCGAACGCCGCGCCGAAGTCACCGACGCCTACCTGTCGATGGCACATGCCATCATCACGCTCCGTCGCCTCATCCGCCGGTCCTGGTCCCTCTACCGCTGGGACACACGCCCCGCGAAACGTCCCTGACCCGGCGCTTTCCCGCATATGGTAGAGACGCCCCCGTCCCAGCCAAGCACGCCCGCTGGAGGTCTGCACGTGCTTCCGAACCCCAGCTCGAACCGGGAGACAGAGAGCCGGGGGGCAGACCGTGCTCGTCGTGCAGAACCCCCTGTCCAGCAGCCCCGGATGTATGGGCATCTGGCTGCGGGAAGCCGACTTGCGCCTGGACGTGGTCCGCGCCCACACCGGCGAACCGCTACCCGCCCAGTTGGGAGACCGGGCCCTGCTCGTCCTCGGCGGCGGTCTTCTTCCCTGGGAGGACGAGCGCGCGCCCTGGCTCCCGGCAGTCCGCCGCCTCACCGGCCAGGCACTCCAGCAAGGCAACCCGATACTGGGCATCTGCCTGGGTGCCCAGCTGCTGGCCCATGTGGCAGGCGGCACCGTACTGAGCCGGCACGGCCCACCGGAACACGGGAGCGTGCCCATCCGGGTGCGCCCCAGCGCACGCAACGACCCGCTCTTCAGCGCACTGCCGCCAGTGACACCTGCCATCGAACACCACGTGGACACCATCACCGAGCTCCCGCCAGGAGCGCTATGGCTCGCGGAGAGCGATCGATGTCCATACCAAGCTTTCCGCGTGGGGGAAACAGCCTGGGGCGTTCAGTTCCACCCGGAGGCAGCAGCTACGAGGGTCCGCAGCTGGGACCAAGAACAGTTGCGCGCGATGGGCTTCGACCCAGACCACCTGTATGCGCAGGCGGCAGCCGACGAGCCAGCCTCGGCAACCGCCTGGCAGACGTTCACTCACCGCTTCGCCAAGATCGTCGCCTGCGGACGACGCAAATGAACCTCGACGCCACGTGCCCAACAACGCCCTCACGCCCTATCCGCGCACGCTCTTAACCTCCCGGGCGAAACAGGCCGCTGCCCGGCGCAAGATCTCGCGCTCCAACTGCCATTCCTTCTCTGCTTGCAGCAGCCGCGTGTTCTCGGCCCGCAGCTGGGCCAGCTCCTCGGCCGCGCTCACACCGTCGTCGCAGCTTTCGGGCGACGTCCGGGATTCGTCCTTGCGGACCCGTGTCCGCAGCGACTCCGCGGTGATGCCGAGGTCCGCGGCCACGGCCGCGTATGTGCGGCTTCCGGCCGCAGCGCGGTACAGCGCGACGGCATCCTTCCTGAACTCCTCCGGATACGGAGACCTGCGTCCCACCTGGACATCCCTCCATGGACCATCAAGATCCAATTGCCAGGGTGTCCACTCCAAAGGATCAGCCTCAAACGCGACGCTCGCCCGGGAACGTGACATCCTGCCGAAGGGCGACGAAGTTTTCCGTCTCCGGGATGACCTGGTGACGAGCCG
>NZ_JBHYJH010000412.1:0-2145 GCF_042740445.1 Streptomyces sp. NPDC059003
GGGTTTCGTAGTCGCGGGCGAGGCGGCGGTGGTGCATGAGCCAGCCGATGCTGCGTTCGATGGTCCAGCGCCGCGGAATGGTCACGAAGTCGCGGCGGCCCGGTGGGCGGGCGACAGGTTGGACGTCGATGCCCAGGCGGGCGCCGTGGTCGATGGCGGTGGTGCGGTAGTCGGCGTCCACCCAGGCCTTGGTCACCCGCGGGTGGGCCGCGGCGATCCGCGACAGGAGGGTCACGCCGGCCGCGGTGTCGGAGACGTCGGCGGCGGTGACCAGGACGGTCAGCAGCAGGCCCAGGGTGTCGCAGCCGAGGTGGCGTTTGCGGCCGATGTTGCGTTTCCCGGCGTCGGTGCTCTGGTCGGAGCGGGGGACGTTGGCGGAGGTCTTGATGGTCTGGGAGTCCAGCACGCAGGCGGAGGGTTCGCCGGGGCGGCCCTCGGCCTCGCGGACCAGGCGCCGCAGTAGGCCGGTGAGCTGGGTGAAGACGCCGTCGCGTTGCCACTGGGCGAAGTAGCCGTAGACGGTCTGGTGGGGCGGGAAGTCGTGGGGCAGGTAGCGCCAGGGGACGCCGGTGCGGTCGACGTAGAGGATGGCGTCCATGAGGCGCCGCAGGTCGTGCTCGGGCGGGCGGCCGAAGCCCAGGGCGTTTTGACGGTGCCGGGTCTGCCAGGCGGTGAGCACGGGTTCGATCAGTTCCCAGCGGTCGTCGGACAGGTCGCTGGGATACCCGTCGCGCGGGGTCATGTCTTGGATGTACCGCGCGGCGGGCTTCTTGGCGAGGGGCGAAGGCCCCTTCGCCATCCCGTCCGGGAGGAGACAGGAGGCGCCGGGATGAAACGTGCCTCTGCCGTCACGCCCCGGCCGATCGGCTCACCGGTCCCTCTCGTCTCGAGCCAACGGACCGCCCAAACCCCAACAAGAAGCGGTGAGACAGGACCAAACGCTCCCAGTTACAAGCCCCTTGCCGGGCGAGGAAGAGTGCATGGGTACGGATGCGATCGGTGGGGAAGAGCTCGGCGGTCTGGCGGAAGGCGGTCTCGGCGCGCGGGGGCTGATCCATGTCAAGGTGACTGGAGGCGAGGGCACCGAGCAGTTCGCTCTGGTCGAACCAACTCACCCACTCAGGGTCGTCGCGGGTGTCGCCTGTCTGGACATGGAGAGTGGTGGCACGGTCGAGGTCGTTGAAACAGTGCTGGTTGCCCTGGTGGGCGCGTGCGCGGCGGGAGAGCAACATGGCTTCGACTCGTGGGGTGGAGCGGCGGCGGGAGGCGGACAGGGCGGCATCGGTCATGGTCTCGGCGTCGGCGGGTCGCCCGCTGTTGTACGCGGCGATGGACCAGAAGGCGAGGATGTGGCTGCCGAGGACGGGGTTGCTGGAGATGTGGGCGGAGTGCAGTGCGGCGAGGAACGTCGCGTCGTCACATTCTTCGTCCACATCGAAGCGCGCCCAGGCTTTCATGCGCGCTAGGTCGGCTGCGGCGGCGTGGAGCCGTGCTCCGTGGGCATCGGAGTAACTGCGCTCCTTGAGCAGTGCGGTCACCGTGCTCAGGCTGGCGGCGGCCTCCATCAGCAGCTGGCCGCCTCCGCCGTCGAGGTCGTCATCGTGCCGCCGTTGACGCACACGTTGTTCGACGTGCGCGACCCCGGTCTCGCCGATGCGCCGGGCGTTGATGATCTGGCCAGCCGCTACAGGGTCGGCGGTCATCCACTCCCAGAGGGAGGCTGTCAGCGCTCCGCCTGTGAGCAGGATGAAGCTGCGCCGGTCCATGATGATGTTCTCCCTCCCGGACACTTCGGCCATGGGTGTAGATCCGCACCCATTGCGACCGCTCACAAGGCCCTGAAGGTAAGGGAGTCCCGATAGTGGCTGGCACTCGCTGGTGGGCTGGAGAGCGGTTGACAACATGGGTGGTCGGCGTCACTCTGAATCCAGATGGTCGTCCTCTATGCGGCAGAAGCTGTATGGCTCTCGCCTGGTGAGGTGTGCACCTGGTCTCCCCCGTGGCATCAGCTTCCAATGCGCGGGGCAGACATCCGACTCTTTCTCATGCGACGATTCACAACCTCTCGTACTCGCCATGGACCGTGTCGACTAGTGAGCCGGTCTTGAGATGGCTGGTCGACTCGTGAGTCGCATTCTGTTTCTC
>NZ_JBHYJH010000413.1:0-2111 GCF_042740445.1 Streptomyces sp. NPDC059003
CCGACCCGTAGAGCCACTTCGCCACGGCGTGCGGTCCGGGCCGCAGTCTGCGCTGGCCGTGTCGGCCGCCGGGCGGGGCGATGACATCGTGCGGGCGTCGTGGGGCGGGTACGGCATCGTAGACGGCGGCGAGGGTGGCCATGCGTTTGCGGGCGGGTTTCTCCCCGGCGGCGAGCCGGGTGCGGAACAGACCGGGGCGGGCCGCGGCCTTCTGGGTCGCGGGCCGCAACGCCTCCGGGCGCATCACGATGCCTTTGCCGTCCACCGAGATCACCAGCAGGGTATCGGCGGTGCACGGGGTGGGAATCCGGGCCCGGTAAAAGGCGTCGATGTCCACCGCGGCGTCCACGACCAGGTCTTCGACCTGTCGTTTACCGATGACCGGGCCGCAGCGGCGGCAGATCGCCTCGGTCGCGGTGTCGAAGGAGGCCCGTACTGATTCCAGGACGGCCAGCCGCGCGAGGGAGTACGAGTGCCGGCGCCTGGGCAGCGACAGGGCCACATCGGCCGGGTAGACGTTCGTCGTTCCGGGCCGCCGCCAAGCGCACCGGCGCACGGCCACGGTTCCGAACAGCGTGGCCAGCTGGCGATGATGGCCCTTCTCCAGGCGGGGGCGGACCAGGCGGTCCGGGCCGATCACTACCGGTGGGCGGGTGCGGGCGGCCGTTTCCTCGCGCAGGGCGCGCAGGTCGAGGTGGTCCTGCAGGAGCTGGCGCAGCAGTAACCGCCCGCGGCGGTCCAGGAGTTCTTCCAGCTCGTGGTGGGGCAGACGGCCGGTGGCCGGGTTGTGAAGCTCGGCGACGAGCGCGTTGTAGAAATTCATCGAGGGCGCAAACAGGTCAGGCGTCGGCGGGGTGTCGTAGCGTTCCACCGTGGGCTCTTCTCTCGGCGGTACTGGTTGTTGGCACTTCCGACCGTAGAGAGAAGAGCTTCTTGGTCACCATCCCTTCACGCCTCGCCGCCGCCCCGGGGCGGCGGGGTGAACCTGCCCGGCCCGTCCTCGGCCAGCCAGCCGCGGTCCACCAGACGCTTGAGTTTCGACCGCAGTCCCTCGACCTTGGAGCGGTCCACGCTCAGCCCGGCGGCCTCGGCCACCTGCATCGCCCGCAGCGGATGGCCGGCATCGGCGATCACCTCGACCAGGTCCTGGTAGGAGGTCGGCAGCACCGACAGATCCAGGCCGGGGCGCCAGGGCGGCACCGTCTGCACTCCGATCGGTGAGCCCTCGCCGAACCGGGAGGCCGCTGGCGGTGCGTCCGCTTCTGTTTCCGCTTGCCCGTCACCTTCGGCTGCCGCTGGATTCGCGCCGGTCTCATCGAGGATCTCAGCGACCGTCTCCCGGGCGATCTCCAGCCGGGACAACCTCTGCTCAGCCGACGCGAGCCGCTCAGTCAACTCGGCTATCTGCTTGCGGAGCTCTTCCACCCGTGCGCGGGCCTCGGATTCCCGCTGTTCGAGTTCCTCGATCAACGAGCCCATCGCGCCCACCATCCTGCTGAACCGCTATCGGCCTGCCTGGAGGTTAGAGATACCCAGGTTCACCCGTGGCGACGAACCGGACCAAGGACTGCTCCAGCAGCTCCAGGAAGTGGCGCAGGTCGTCCGCTACTTTGTCGGATTCAGGATCTTCCAGCGATGCCGTCCGTGTCCGGTGGACCGAGCCGTCAGGGCTGACGATGTAGGACCGGCCGCCCCCGTCGGATCCGATCACCAACCCGCACGGCTCCTGGCTCTCACCCACACAGATGGGCCCGTAGTCCGCGAGGTGCTGAAGGAGATCGCGCGCGGGATGAATGAAGTAGCCGTTGCCGACGTCCGCCCATACGACTTCGCCGATGCTGCCGTAGAAGACGACCAGGTCATGGGGCGCGCGAACATCGGTACCCAGAGCGCGGACCGCCCCTTGATCATCGTGGCTGGCGAGACGGATCTGGTTGGTTCCTGGCGGGAAGCCGTGCTTGCGCTCGAACCCCTCCGTCATCTCACCCAGCACTCCTGAAACTGCACTTGCCCACGAGGACAGCCAGGCCGACGACAACGAATGCTCACTCACAAATCCCGATCCTGTCACGACCTGCAGACATCCGTCCCTACAGGAGAGCCACACCCAA
>NZ_JBHYJH010000414.1:0-2063 GCF_042740445.1 Streptomyces sp. NPDC059003
CTCAGCAGCCCACAACTGAACCAGAAACCACACCAGTTACACCGAAAGCTTTGCAAGCCCCATGACCCTGCTGGGTGATGTGAGGTACGGGGGCAGGCGTGTCGCGCTCCGGAAGTCGGGCGGTGGGTGTAGGTAGACGGTATGGAAGATCCGTGTATTGCCGCTGCGGTCATGCGAGATGCACCTGTCTGTGGGAGCGGGAGGGGCTATGGGGGACGCAGGTGGTTGTTTCAGTGGAGCTGGATGGCGCGGTGGAGGAGAGCGTCGGCGGCGGGGTGGGTGGTGTGGGGACGCAGGAGTTGGCGCATGATGTTGAGGCGGCGGGTGGCGCGGGCTGAGTGGAGGGCAGGGTAGTTGTTGAGGAAGTGCTCCCAGGCGGCGAGTGCTGATTCGAGGTGTCCTCGGCGGAGGTGAGTCTCCGCAAGATAGGCGAGGGTGAGGGCATAGGCACGGCGGCTGGTGGAGGGGCGGGTGCGTAAGGAGGTGGTGAGGGCGGCCAGGGTGCCCGTGTGGTTGTTGAGGGCTGCATGGATGCGGGCTTGTTGGAAGTGGAGGTCGGCAGGGGTGTAATGGGTGAAGGGGCCGGAGGTAGTGGGGTCAGCCTGGCTGTAGAGGTGTTCGGCGGTCTTCAATGCAGTCAGAGCGGGGCGGGTGTGGTGGGTGCGTGCTTCGGCGACGGCGAGCTGGGATTGGATGTAGGCGCGGGTAAGGGCGGGGGCGTGGTGGCGGGCGGTGCAGGCGGCCTGGCGGGCGATGGTGAGAGCTTGCTGGTAGTGGCCGAGTTCGTGGGCATGGGTGGCCATAGCGCGCAGGGCGAGGGCATAGGTGGCGGGGTCGTGGGCGTCTGCGGCCAGGTGGGCTGCAGTGCGGTGGTAGTGCTGGGCGAGGGCATCTTGGAAGTCATCGGCACACATGTTGCCGAGCAGGATGGCCAGCTGGGCGATCCCGGTCAGCAGCTGGCGGTGCACGCTGTCGGTGGCGGGGGCGCTCAGCCAGGCGGTGGCGTCGTGGGCGAGGTAGCATGTGAACGCGGTGCGGGCGTGGCCGCCGCCGTAGAGGGAAGTGGTGCGGGCGAAGAACGCGCCCACCGTGTGCACCGCTTCCACCTCCGAGCGCCCCACCCGTCGGCCATCCGACGGGACGGGGCGGTCTGCGCGTGCTCTGGCACGAGCGGTGAGCTGGGTGAAGTCGGGGAGTGTGAGGGCGGCCAGGCTGTACAGGCCCGCACCGGGTAATTCCTGGTGCCTCGGGCCAACTTCTCTGCGCGTGAGAGCGGACAGCACGCGCACTGGATCCGACTCCCAGGACGTGCCCATCCACCCGGCGGGAGCGTGGGTGAGGCCGGCATCCTGCGCGGTGACGGGCCAGCCCAGGCACCGCCCGAGAGCTTCCACGAGGCAGGCCGCAGCCAGTGCGCGCGGGCGGGTGCCGTGCACCCACCGGGACACCATCGAAGCGTCACAGGCAAGGGTATGGCCGTTCTCCGTGGCTACCGCCCGGACCATGGCCGCGAGCCGCGCGCGGCTGCAGCCCGCCTCGCCGAGCAGCTGTTGTAGCTGATGGTTGGCTATGCGAGGCATCTTCCCTCCCCAAGACGGTCTCCCGCTTCGACCGGGTCGGCCTTCCTCGCTCCCCCACTAGCGTTCTCAAGCGCGCAAACTTGCGGTGGGTAGCGCGGATCCGACGTCCGGCCAGGTAGTAGTGCACTGAGTCTATTCCCGACTGGAGTTCGAGTCCCACCGGGCGGGGCGGCCCGGTGCCGATTTCCAGCTCAGACGACCGACACTGGCACACCGTCCCGACCCACATCCGCACAGCAGGAGGGAGCTGTGGCACCCGCAGCCGATACCGGCGAAACACTGAAGTTCCCCGTTACTCAGGAGCCGCTGATCAGCTGGTCAGGAGGGGCGACGGGTGATCAAGTTCGTTGGTTCGGCCGTCGCGCGCTCGGTATAGTGCTTCTCCTCGAACTCGATGGGGCTGAGAAGCCATCCGCATTCCGAGGGTGAGCGGGTGTGATCGAACAGGGTTCCTGTTCGGGTGATCGTGGCGGCGTCGGCGCA
>NZ_JBHYJH010000415.1:0-1885 GCF_042740445.1 Streptomyces sp. NPDC059003
GTGTCGTCGCTTGGACTGAAGCGGGGGAATTCGACTGGCATGGTCATGCGGGCGGCTCCCCTGGGAACGCAGGTCAGCAGCTACTCGCCGCAGGTAGCAACGGTCAAGGTGTGGATGAGTGAGCTCGTCGGCATGACAAGCTCCGATTCTCCTGTGCCGGTTACCGCGAACTGGGCCACATACACCTTGACGCTCCAGTGGCAGCAGAAGGACTGGAAGCTCGCTGATGTATCCCAGACTTCCGGGCCCATGCCGCTGCAGACTTCTGATGAAGCACCGGATTCAGTCAGCACCCTCCGGAAGATGGACGAGGACTTCAATGCACCTCCCTACATCCACTAGTCCCAGGATCCAGCGGCTGTTTGCCGCCCTTACCGTCACAGCCGCCATGCTCGTTATGCCACCCGGCCTGCCCGAGGCGCGGGCCGTGGATATCTGTGACCTTCCTGGGTGCGGCGCACTGGAGAAGGGCGCTGAGCTGGGTGCCGATTTCGGCAAGGGATTCGCCAAGGGGTTCACCGACCCCTTCAGGAATGCCCAGAAGCTCGGAAAGAAAGCCAAGTCGGCCTACGACCTGGCGTCGGACCCTATGGGGTATTTCTCCGAGAAGTTCGCCAAGGCCAACGGGAAGCTGATCCAGGAACTGGCCGGGGAGGTCAAGAAGTGACCGTCCTCGCCGTGGACTACGGCACAAAGATCGACCTTACCAATCCCGGCTTCATTGAAATCTACGCATACGCATTCGGCGTCTCAACCGTACTCACCATAATCCTTTGGCTCTTCGCGGTTGCCAAGAGGGCAGCCCAAGGAGTCGAATTCAGCCAGGCACTCACCGAGTCCATCGGCTACCTTCTCATCTCGGTCATGGTGACGGCATTCGCTCCCGCAGCAGTCGCCTACACGGTCAAGCTCATGGACGGCGCAGCCGAATCCCTCCTGGCCTCACAGTCGTTCAAGCTGGCCATATTGAGCGGCTTTGTCGTTCTCTGCCTCGCCGCACTGACCGCAACCGGCATCGGCGCCCCCCTGGCCGTCCTCATCGGGTTCACGCTCATCCTGATCATTCTGGGAATATGGCTGCTGCTCGTCGTGCGCAACTCTCTGATCCTCTGCGGTCTCGTATTCGGCCCCACCGTGTTCTCCGGCCTGGTCAACAAGGACCTGTGGAAGCACACCAGGACCTGGGCCGGGCTAATGGTCGCAGTGATTTCCGTCAAGTATGCCGTGTATGCAGTGCTTGCTCTGGCCATCGCCTACACCGAGGGTCTCCCCAAGAACCCGAAGGACCTCTCGTTCGGCCAGGCTCTGGGCACAGTGATGACGGTATTCGCCCTGTTCGCCACGGCTTTGATTTCCCCCTTCTTCGCCAGCAAGTTCCTGACGATTTTCGGTGACGAAATGCAGAGTGTCCTCGGCGCGCGCAAGGCAATGGTCGACCAAGCCCAATCCGCTTACAAACAAGGCAAGGGGGCCTACGACGGGTTGAAGGGCGTGAACAACCCCCGTCTCAACGACGCAGCGGGCGACAGCGACGACAGTGATGCCGACGACAGCAGCAGCGACAGCGGTGGACCGCCCAGTGCGCCCGGCCAGGACGTCGCGGCCGCGGAGAAGGCTGCGGCTCCCGACGCCCCCCAGGGCGACGACGCGCAAGCGGCAGAGCTGAGCGGCGAGGACCAGGACGGTGGTCCCTCCCCGTCGTCACCCACAGCAGACGGCGCTGCGCCGCACGCTTCCTCCGCGCCAACTGCCGGAGCGGACGGGCCCCCCGCCTCGCCTGCTGCGCCATCTCCCGGTGGAGCAGCGCCCGTGAGTGAGCCCGCGCCGGTGGGCGGGCCCGCGCCCGCCCCGCTGCCGTCAGCACCCTCGAGCTCGCCTGTGGGAG
>NZ_JBHYJH010000416.1:0-1882 GCF_042740445.1 Streptomyces sp. NPDC059003
TGTGTTTAAGAGACTGGTTCGGGAAGGGGCGGGTCTGGGGCGCACCGCGAGGGACCACCCACCCCCGCCCAAGCCCCCCACCCAGACCCCCACCCGGGACGGTATTAGCGTTGACCCCGTGCACGGGAACCCCATGCACACCGGCAAAACCGGATAAATGCCCCAAAGCCCGACAGGATCCGAGGTGTCCGCCCCATGGCCAGGCGTACGGAGTTGATCGAAGGACTCATGCAGCGGCACCCCCAGGTGCCGCGCGAGGCCGTGATCAAGGAGGACCTGCTGCGCGGCGGCGTGGCCTTCGACGAGTCGGCGCTCAGCGACAGCGCCAATGAGGCATCCGGGGACGTCAAGCCGAAGTCGTACTTCATCTTCTCCTTCGACCACGGCACGCTGCCGGAGCTGGGCGCCGCCGCCCTGCGCCGCCCGCCCGAGGAGATCGTGCTGACCGGCGGCCCCTACGACCTGCGCCGCACGGTGGTGTCGGTGCGGGTCAACCCGGCGTCGCCGTACCGCGTGGCCGCGGACGAGGACGGCGTGCTCGGCCTCTACCTGGACGGCGGCCGCATCGCCGACGTCGGCGTGCCGCCGATGCCGGAGTACTACCGGCACAAGCTCGCAGGCGGCAAGTCCGTGATGGAGGTCGCGCCCACCATCCAGTGGGGCTACCTGATCTACCTCACGGTCTTCCGGGTCTGCCAGTACTTCGGCGCCAAGGAGGAGTGCCAGTACTGCGACATCAATCACAACTGGCGCCAGCACAAGGCGGCGGGCCGCCCCTACACGGGCGTCAAGCCCGTCGAGGAGGTCCTGGAGGCGCTTGAGATCATCGACAAGTACGACACCGCCAAGGCCTCCACGGCGTACACGCTCACCGGCGGCGCGGTCACCTCGACGATCGGCGGCAAGGACGAGGCCGACTTCTACGGCCAGTACGCGAAGGCCATCGAGGAGCGCTTCCCCGGCCGCTGGATCGGCAAGGTCGTCGCGCAGGCGCTCCCCAAGGAGGACGTGCAGCGCTTCCACGACTACGGAGTGCGGATCTACCACCCCAACTACGAGGTGTGGGACCCGTATCTGTTCGAGCGCTACTGCCCCGGCAAGGAGCGCTACGTGGGCCGCGACGAGTGGCACCGGCGCATCCTCGACTCCGCCGAGGTCTTCGGGCCGCGCAACGTCATCCCGAACTTCGTCGCGGGCGTCGAGATGGCCGAGCCCTTCGGCTTCAAGACCGTCGACGAGGCCATCGACTCGACCGTAGAGGGCCTGCGCTACTTCATGGCGCACGGCATCACGCCGCGCTTCACCACCTGGTGCCCGGAGCCGACGACGCCGCTCGGCAAGGCCAACCCGCTGGGCGCGCCCCTGGAGTACCACGTGCGGCTGCTCCAGGAGTACCGCGCCACGATGGAGGAGTTCGGCCTGTCGTCGCCGCCCGGCTACGGGCCCGCGGGCCCCGGCAACGCGGTGTTCTCGGTGAGCTCCTTCATGGACAGCCTGCCGGCGGAGCAGGCGGCGCCCGAGGCACCCGAGAAGGTCTAGCGCGCTGCCGCGCGCCGTGCGGGGGGTGTGCCGGATCGATTCGGCGGCCTCGTCCGGGTGACGGAGCGGATAGCGGGACGGCGCGTCGGGCAGCCCTGCGGAGAATCACCCACCCTCCGCAGAAAGGCTGTTCATGCGTCGTTTCGCTGCCCTCACCGTCGGAACACTCGCGCTCCTCGGCGGCCTCGCCGCCCCGGCGAGCGCCGTGCCGGACCCGACGGCCACCGTCGACTGCGCCGTCCAAGAGGTGACGGGCCTCGTGGACCTCGCGAACCCCGGGGTTCCGACCGAGGTGCCCGCCACGGGGTGCCTCGCGCCGTGACGTGAGCGGCGGGGCCCGGGG
>NZ_JBHYJH010000417.1:0-1882 GCF_042740445.1 Streptomyces sp. NPDC059003
GCGGAGCATACTCGACGCTCGCCCTCTGGAGACCAACTGGCTGATCGCCCATGCCGCGGCCGTCACATGACGGGCAAGCACAGCAAGACGGCGACCAGCGAGCAGGCCAGCGCACGGTCTCATCCCAGGCGAGGAGGGGGCACCTGCAGGACGGAGTGCGCCCGAGCATCTCGGCGAGCGCGGTGATGCTGCGCACGGCTGCCGCGGCGTCGTGCTGAAGGGGGCCGCCGCCGACGAGGCGATCATCGGCGGGCTGCCGGTGCGCTCCCACTCCCTGCGGGTGGGCGCCAACAACGACCTCAAGCGCGCCGGGGTCTCCCGGGCCCGCCGCAACGAAGAGGGCCGCTGGTCGCCGGACTCGACGCTCACCGACACCACCTACACCCGCGCCGATGCCCTGGCCGGCGCGCAGCAGGATGATGTGTTCGAGGCGGTGCCGCTGTACGGGCAGTGGCCGATGGCGGAGTCGCCGAGCACGGCGGCCGGGGCCTGAAGTGAGTCAGGGGTGGAGCTGCAGATACAGGGGGTCAGCGTCGTCCTCGGCGGTATCGAGCACCGGATACGGTCCCGCGCCCCCCATCACGTCGCCCTGCACCTCGCGGAGCGCCTCCAGCGCGTCCGCCACGTCCGGGTGCGTCGCCCCCTTGAAGCGGACGATGTCCATGGCGAGCAGCTGGAACCGGTATCCCAGCTCCAGCGCGGTCATACCCGCGTCGGCGGAAGCGAGCTCAGGCGCAGAATACATAACTGGACAACTGGCCGTGTCCTCCGAAGACACGGTCGGCGCCGTTGAGGACGGGATTTGAGGAGCCTGCCGGACCGCAGTCACAGGGAGGGCTGGGCCGCGGCCGCCTCCTCGATCGCCCGGCGGTGGGTGTCGGAGAGCAGCCGCATCACGGGCAGGGCGAGCTGCTCGGGCAGGCTGGCCCCGTACCTGCTGTCCTAGGCGGTGATGGTGACGGGGCCGTGCCAGAAGGCGCGGTCTCCCTCCGGGTCGAGGAGGGCGTGCATGTGGCGGGCGATGTCGTTGCGCTCGCCCGCGTGCGGAGCCAGGGTCCCCTCGAACAGCAGGACCGGCCGTCCCTGCACCCACTCGGGCGTGTAGGCGTCGTCGCCGGGGGTGAGGACGCGGTGGTGGTAACTGACGAACTGCGGGAGCGATCCGTCCGGCTGGATGAGGACCTTGTTCAGGTGCCGGAGGTGCTCCAGGAGCTTGGCGACCTGGCTGGCGTCGCCAACACGCAGCCGGAAGCGTCGGCAGTAGGCCTTCGCGTCGTCCAGGAACAGATCGGCGTGCCGTCGGCGAGGGGGCATGTCCACTCAACGACCCGACGGGAGCCGGGTTGCGGCCAGGAGGCGAGAGGAGTCGCGCGGAGCGCGGAGCCAGTAGTGCGGGGGCTTCGCGGCGCGGCATACTCGGGGGATGGCCGACATTGAGCTCGATGACCGTATCGTGCACACCTTCGAGGACCTGGCGGCGGACGCCGGACTGTCCGTCCCGGAGTACCTCGCCCGCTTGGCCGAGGAGAAGAAGCGCGAACGCGCCCTGGGCGTCGGCGCCGCGGCGTTCCGCCGCGTGACTACCGAGGCCGCAGCCGCCTTCGACGCCGAGTTCGGCGGGCCGACCTCGACCTCGCGGGCGGCCTGAGTGCCCAGCGAGCACCTGATCGACCACCGGTGGCTCCTGGAGCGCCAGGCCGAGATCCTGCCGGACGACGTGAGCGTCAACGACTTCTCGGTGCTCGTGGGGATGGCCGCCCGCCACAAGGTCGATCCGCCCCGGCACGACAAGGACTCCGACGCGTGGTGGCGGGCCGCAGTGCTCCTTGAGGAGTGTGTGCTGCTGCGCCCGCTGCCTTCCCGCAACGAGCTGTTCGGCTAC
>NZ_JBHYJH010000418.1:0-1879 GCF_042740445.1 Streptomyces sp. NPDC059003
GGGGTACGGTCCTGACGGCGGACGACGCGCGCCGCGCGGCGGACGCGGGCGCCAATCTGGCGGTGACGCCCGGCCTGGGCGCGGGCGTCGACGAGGCGCTGCGCCTCGGCCTGCCGGTGCTCGCCGGGGTGCTCACGCCGACCGACGTGATCGCGGCCGACGCGGCGGGCGCCACCGCCCTCAAGGTCTTCCCGGCGTCGGCGATGGGCGGCCCCGCCTACCTGAAGGCGCTGCGCGCCCCCTTCCCCACTCTCCCGTTCGTCCCGGTGGGCGGCATCGACGCCCCCACCGCCGAGGCCCACTTGGCGGCCGGGGCGACAGCGGTGGGCATCGGCTCACCCCTCATCGGCGACGCGGCGTCCGGCGGCGACCTGACCGCGCTACGGAAGCGGGCGGCGCGGTTCGTGGGGGTGTGCGGGTGAGCGCGGGCGGGCGGGCGACGGGCGTCTTCACGTCGGGCGGGGCGGGGGCCGCCTCGCGCGGCGGCGGGCGACTGCGGCTCGGCGGTGCGGTGGAGGGGCACGGGCGGACGAGCGGCAGACCTCTTCACGTCGGCGGAGCGATGGCCGCCCTGTGCGGAAGCGGGCCGCTGCGGCTCGGTAGTGCGATGGAGGTGTGCGGGTGAGCGCGGGCGATGTCTTCACGTTCGGGGAAGCGATGGTCGCGCTGCGGGGCAGTGGGCCGCTGCGGCTCGGGGGTGTGATGGAGGTGTCCGTCGCGGGTGCCGAGTCGAACGTGGCGATCGGGCTCGCGCGGCTCGGGCACGCCGTGCGCTGGGCCGGTGCCGTCGGCGACGACGAGGCCGGTGAGCTGGTCCTGCGCACGCTGCGGGCCGAGGGCGTGGACGTCGCGGGGGCGAGCAGGGACGCGGGCGCGCCGACCGGTCTGCTGCTCTTCGAGCCGCGGCTTCCGGAGGTGACGCGGGTGCACTACTACCGCGCGGGCTCCGCCGGTTCACGCGTCACGGCGGACGCCGTCGAGCGCGCCTTCACCGCGGGCGAGCCGCCGCGCGTGCTGCATCTGACCGGCATCACTCCGGCGCTCGGCGCCTCGGCGCGCGCCGCCTGCGACCGCGCCCTGCGCCTGGCCCGCGAGCGGTCCGTCCAGGTCTGCCTCGACGTCAACTTCCGCTCACGGCTGTGGAGTCAGGACGAGGCACGCGCCGTCCTCCGCGCCTGGGCCCCGTACGTCGACGTGCTCATCGCCTCCGCCGACGAACTCCCCCTGTGTCTGCCGTCCGCCGACGGCGCCCCCGTCCCCGGCCTCGCCGAGTCCCTCCTCGGCCTCGGCGTCCGCGAGGTGGTCGTCAAGCTCGGCGCGGACGGGGCCACCGCGTACACCGCCGGGGCCGAACTCCACCGCCCCGCCCGGCCGGTGCGGGCCGTCGACCCCGTGGGGGCCGGGGACGCGTTCGTCGCCGGGTACCTCTCCGCGCTGCTCGACGGGGCGGAGCCTGCGGGGCGCCTGGAGCGGGCGGTCGTCTGCGGTGCCTTCGCGGTCGCCGCGCGCGGGGACTGGGAAGGGGCGCCTACGCGGGCGGAGCTGGGGCTTCTCGGTGCGGAGGCCGGGACCGTGGTGCGCTGATCGCTGCGCCTAGCCGCAGCAGCCTCCGCCGCAGCAACCGCCGCCTCCTCGCGTGGGCGCGGGGGTGGTCGCGGTGCCGCCGACCGCCACGGTCGAGAGCAGCTTCACGGTGTCGTCGTGGCCGGCCGGGCAGGGGGCCGGGGCCGAGGACTCCGCCATGGGCCGGCTCAGCTCGAAGGTGTCGCCGCAGGAGCGGCAGCGGTATTCGTATCGGGGCATGCGGGACAGGGTACGTCGCCGGGGGCGCCCCAGTCCCGCCCCTTCCCGAACTAGGGGCTCCGCCCCTAGGACCCCT
>NZ_JBHYJH010000419.1:0-1877 GCF_042740445.1 Streptomyces sp. NPDC059003
CCGATACCCCGGGGCCGGTGCCCGGGCGTAACCGCCCGGGCCCGGCCGGATCCGCCGGGATACGATCGATCCCGCCATGCAGATCAACGACCCCGCCCCGCAGCTCAACGCTCCGCACACCAGCCTCGTCGCGATCGGCGACTCCTTCACGGAGGGCATGTCCGACCTGCTGCCCGACGGCGGCTACCGCGGCTGGGCGGACGTCCTCGCCGAGCGCATCGCGGCCCGCACGCCCGGGTTCCGGTACGCCAACCTGGCCGTGCGCGGCAAGCTCATCGGGCAGATCGTCGACGAGCAGGTCGACGTGGCGGCCGGGCTCGGCGCCGATGTGATCACGCTCGTGGGCGGCCTCAACGACACGCTGCGGCCCAAGTGCGACATGGGCCGGGTGCGCGGTCTCCTGGAGCAGGCGGTGGAGACGCTCGCCCCGGCGTGCAAGCAGCTCGTCCTGATGCGCAGCCCCGGCCGCCAGGGCCCGGTCCTCGAACGCTTCCGGCCGCGCATGGAGGAGCTCTTCCGGCACGTCGACGACCTCGCGGCCCGCCACGGCGCCGCCGTCGTCGACCTGTATGGCGCCACGGCGCTCGGCGACCAGCGCCTGTGGGACGTGGACCGGCTGCACCTGACGGCGGAGGGCCACCGCAGGGTCGCCGAGGCCGTGTGGCAGACCCTCGGCTACGCGCCCGAGGACGACTGGCAGGCCCCGCTGCCGCCCGCCGTCCCGGCCTCCTGGCCCGCCCGGCGCGTCGCCGACGCCCGGTTCGCCAAGCAGCATCTCGCCCCGTGGATCGGCCGCCGCCTGACGGGCCGCTCCTCGGGCGACGGCCGTACGGGCGCCCATGTGGACCCGGTGACGGGGCGGGCGTTCTGGGTCACTCCCGTTGATTCCCCGGAGGCCTCGGGGGTCTCCGCGCCGGGTCCGGTGCAGGCGTGGCGGCGGGTGGAACCGGGTCCGGCGGAGTACCGCTAGGAGTGGCGGAATACCGCCGGGAGCGGGCGAGTTGGCGAGAGACGGAAGTTGATCAAGATGTCTCCCTCTGCTCCACAAGGACACCCATGAGCACTGCACCCTCGTCCCGTCTCCACGGCCGCACCGTCGTCCTCATCGGCGGCGGCTCCGGCATCGGTCTGCGCGTCGCGCACCAGGCGGTCGCGGCCGGTGCGCGGGTCGTGCTGGGCGGGCGGTCCCCGGAGCGGCTGGCCGCCGCGGCGGCGGACCTGGGGGACGCCGCCAGCTGGCACCCGGTGGACGTCACCGACCGGGACTCGCTCGGCGCCTTCTTCGACGGGATCGAGCGCGTCGACCACCTCCTCACCACCGCGGGCACCTATCAGGTGGGCCCCATGCTCGAACTGAGCGACGAGGACGCCGAGAGCCCGTTCGTCGCCAAGTTCTGGGGGCAGTACCACGCGGTGCGGCTCGCGGCGCCCAAGCTCGCCGAGGACGGCTCGGTGGTCCTGATGTCGGGCGCCGCGGGCGCGCGGCCGCCGGGCCCCGCCCCCGCCTACGCCGCGTGCAACGCCGCCCTCGAAGGCCTCGCCCGCGGCCTCGCCGTCGAGCTGGCGCCGATCCGCGTCAACGTCGTCTCCCCCGGCACCGTCGACGGCAACCTCTGGCAGGGCCGCCCCGCCTCGGCCCGCGAGCAGGCGTTCGCCCAGTACCGCAGGGACACGCTCCTGCACCGCCTCGCCACCGAGGACGAGATCGCCGACGCGGTCCTGTACCTCTTCGGCAACGGCTACACGACGGGCTCCACGCTCTACCCCGACGGCGGCTACACGCTGCGCTGAGCGGGACCGCGCCTTCATCGCGCTCCGCGCTCGTCCTCAAACGCCGGACGGGCTGAATACCTGCCGCTCCGGCGAGGGTTTTAGCC
>NZ_JBHYJH010000420.1:0-1839 GCF_042740445.1 Streptomyces sp. NPDC059003
GGCCAAGGCCATGCAGATCGGCCGGCTGGCGACCTGCCCCTCCCTGATCTTGACGTTGATGCAGTCAACGAAGACGACCGGGCAGACGCGGTCCAGCGGCCGGTTCTGCCGGTCGGACATGCCCTCCATCACCGCGTCGGTGATCCTGCAGATGGTGGTCTTGGAGACCCCGGCGCCGTACACCTCGGCGATGAGCCGAGATCTCCCCGTGCGTGAGCCCCTTCGCGGACAGCGACAGCACCATCTCGTCCACACCGGTCAGCCGCCGCTGCCGCCTCCTGACGATCTGCAGCTCGAAGGAGCCTTCCCGGTCCCCCGGCACCTCGATCCCGACCGGGCCCACGTCCGTCAGCACGGTCTTCGACCGCCTGCCGTCGCGCGAGTTGCCGCCGTCCTTGCCCACCGCACCGTGCTTGCCATAGCCGAGGTGACCGGTCATCTCACCGTCGAGAGCGGACTCCAGCAGCCGCTTCGTCAGCTGCTGCAGCAGCCCGCCCTCACCGCTCAGCTGCAGCCCGCCGACCTGAGCCCGGGCGACGAGCTCCTCGATGAACCTCTCACCCACGCCTGCTGACGACACTGCCTCCACAGCGACCGCCCCGGACGTCTCCTCGGCTACGTTCTCACTGGTCATACAGGTGATCCCCCATGATCGGAGTAACACCGCTCTATTTACAGGCCCATCTCTGGCGCAGGACACTAGCCGGTCGCTGTCGATGATGTCGTCGTGGAGCAGAGAAGCATTGTGGATCAGTTCCACCGTGACGGCCGCTGGCAGTGCCGCTGTGGAGGGTCTGCCCATGCCCTGGCAGGTGAGCAGGGCCAAGGCCGAGCGTACCGCTTTGCCCAGGCTGCCGTCCGCGGTTGCCCAGCCGAAATGCACGTGGACCGGATGCGGGATGGTCTGGGGCAGATCGTCGATGGCCGCGCGCAGGGCGGGGGTGGTCGCGGTGGCGGCGTCGGCCAGGATCTGGCGGGCCTCGCGTGTGGGACGTGCCGGGGAGGTCAGGGTCATCGCGTGGTTCACCTGGAGCCGTCAGAAAGCAACCTGGTGGTTATCGGTGCCGACTGAGGTGAGCAGGTCGACTGCGGCGGGGTGGCGGTGTCCGGCTGGGGTGATGTTGATGCGGCGGTCGTCGAGGATCAGCAGGACGTCGCGGATCGCTCAGAACGCCGTGAAGCTGTAGTGGTCACGGATGCGCAAGGACGCCTGTTGTTCGGCGGCGATCACAGACCGGGCAGTTGCTCCGATATCACCCAGGCTCGCGGCGCGGGACTGATGGAACTCCTGCGTGAACAGGGTGACCTCGGGCAATGTAGACGCAAAAGCCCACGTTCAAATCACAGTGTGACCGTTGGCTTGCAGTTCGTCAAGCTGGACGGCAGCGGCGGGCGTCTCAACTGCCCTGTCTCACCTTCGGTGGTAACGGAGCGTGCCGCTACCCGAGAAGGATGCGGTGGCGAAGTGAGGTGCCGCCTGCTCGCCCGTGCATCTGGTGTGCGATCCGCTTTGTCTTGGTGCTGACGCCCTCGGTGGGGCCATTGTTGTACGGAAGCGTGAGTGCGCGATCGCGGCGTCGCTGCCCCGCTTCAGCGCTCGAGCAAAGGCGCGTAGATGCGGCAGATCGGCTGTGCGGACCTGGGCGATCCAGCGTGAGAGCCCGTCGGCATTTTCTGCGCGAGGCACCAGCGAACGCTTCTCATCCTGGGGCTTGAGGGGTGGTGACGGTCGGGCTGGGTGGTCCGTGACGCGGCAGGGCCCCTGGTCGTTGCCGTGGTGACATCACTCGGGCCTTCCATCTGGGAGGTAGGCGCTGTTTCGTGTGGTTATGCGGTCAG
>NZ_JBHYJH010000421.1:0-1803 GCF_042740445.1 Streptomyces sp. NPDC059003
ACACACCCTGCCCAGCACTTTCCCCCTCCAAGAAACGGGATGAAAGAGATTCAATCACCGCTATTCTCACGCGGTTACAGGCAACGTGATCGCAGCGATGCGGCGAAAAGCGGCGCCGGTTGCAGGGCGTTCGTACATTTGCACAGTACCAGTGAAACAGGCATGCGAATTTACCTATCCGTTTGGCGGAGAGCCAACCGCGGTACGAGGGTGCTGCTGCCATCCACAGCGGCAGCAACTGGCCCGCACGGGCCTGAACACCCCACACCGGGGCCCTGCCCTCGCTCCCCACCAGACCACCGACTTATCATCCCAGGAGATGTCATGAGCCCGTTCGCGAGCCTGCCCACCGCACCGGGCGAACTGCCTGTGCTCGGCCACACAATAGCTCTGCTGCGCCGACCGCTTCGGTTCTTGATCTCGCTGCCGACCGGAGGGGAGGTAGTACGCGTCCGTCTCGGCCGTACCCGGATTTATGTGGTCTGCACCCCGCAGTTAACCCGCCACGTTCTCCAGAACGATCAGGTCTTCGACAAGGGCGGACCACTTTTCGAGCGGTGCGCGGAATTCCTCGGCAACGGGCTTGGAACGTGCCCGCACCGTGACCATCGGCGTCAGCGACGCCTGCTCCAGCCTGTCTTCCACCGCGCAAGGCTCCCCGTATACGCACAGACAATGGTGGAACAGGCCACCGCAGTTGCCAGTTCCTGGACCAACGGCCGCCCCACGGATGTGCTCGCTCAGACGCAGACGATCGCCGCCCGCACCATCATCGCCACCGCCCTCACCGGTGCCAACCTCAGCAACGAAGACGTGGCCGTGCTCATCGCCGACCTCAACACGGTCCACCGCGGCGTCCTGCGGCGCATGCTCATGCCACCATCGATGAATCGGCTACCACTGTTCGGTAACCCCCGCTACGACCAAGCCCGCGCTCGCCTGCATACACGCCTCGCCCAGGTCGTCGCGGACTACCGCGCCGCCAGTACAGATCACGGCGACATGCTCTCAGCAATGCTGGCCTTGGACAGTACACGTCCCGGCTCGACTTTGTCCGACGCCGAGATCACCGACCAACTCGTTACCTTCGCCTTCGCCGGAACCGAGACGACCGCGAGCCTCATGGCCTGGGCCTTATACTTGCTCGCTCACCACCCCAAGGTCCAGCTCGCTCTCCAGAACGAGGTCGACCGAGTCGTGGCAGACGCCCCAGCGGCCAACCACCACCTGCCGCACCTTGACCTGCTCAGACGCATTGTCACCGAGACCCTGCGGATGTTCCCACCCGGATTCCTCATCACTCGCACGGTCACACGCGATACCAGACTCGGCAGCCACGCACTCCCCGCAGGTGCCACCGTCGCCTACAGCCCCTACCTCCTCCACCATAATCCCGCGCTTTTCCCGCGACCCGAGCAGTTCGATCCCGACCGGTGGTCATCAAACCGCGGTCTTCACTCACAGAACGACACGTTAATCCCCTTCGCCAGCGGGCCTCGCAAATGCATTGGCGATGCCTTCGCTATAATCGAAGCCACCCTGGCACTCACCGAAATCATAAGCCGCTGGCATCTCGCACCCGCACCCGGCTCCATCACCAGACCAGCCATCGGCTCCACTATCTTCCCCAAAGGGCTGTACCTGACCCCCACTGCTCGCATCCCGGACAGGTCAGCGGGCTCCAGCCGATGACGGCCGCGGCGGTGGGTCTGTCCAATAGACGGCTGATCTTGGTTGTTAGGGTTCATTGAACTTCTTTCATCCTGAATGGTCGCAGGTCAACAGCGTGTGGTTGGCTTGGAT
>NZ_JBHYJH010000422.1:0-1796 GCF_042740445.1 Streptomyces sp. NPDC059003
CGACGGCGCAGCAAGGACAGCGGGTGACCGGTAAAGCGGCCCGAGACGCGGGTCAGAACCTGTGTGAGAACCTCCGGGGCGGTCTACTCGGGGCCCCGAGGAGATCTCGTTCGGTCGCCATCCATGAGTCCCCGAAGGGATGGCGCCCTCGCCAGACGAGGGCTCTGCGCTGGTCGTTGTCCTCATCGGGCAGGCCCCGTAGATGCTCGGCGAGGGCGCAGCGGGCAACAACCTCTGGGTAGTCGTAGTCACTGGCGGTGATGGTCTCGCCTTCCGTGGTCATCCAGGCCGTTCCGCTCAGCCGCTGGATCTCCCAGGTCAGGTGCGTGGTCATGGCGGCATTGTCCCAGGCGGTCGAATCGAGCAAGGGGTTCTCGCACAGCTACTCGACTTGAGTTTTAACCTCATCCGCTGCTTCATCCAAAGGATGAAGCCTGGTCAGTGCGGTGCAGTGTGTTCCTTCTCGGCCTGCGCCAGTTTCGGAACACCGCTGGGACCAGCGCGCACCCATCGGGTGTTCCGAAACTCGGACGCACCACCTGCCGCTGCTTAACTGGCGGGCTGCGTAGCAAGCAGGGCGTCAAGGGTCAGCGAGCCCGCCAGGGCTGCGCTCAGCCACTCCGCCAGATTGAGGCCCTGCAGCCACAACTCACCCTGATGGTTGCACCACATAGGTCCGGCAGGGTCCCGGAAGTCGACCAAGGACCAGATGGTGCACCCCCAGTCGTACACCGGCACCAGGCCGACCGGAACCCGGCCGGACGGATCCGGCCCATACTGATGGATCTCCGCAAGGTCCCGCCAGTCACCCTGCGATGCCCCTCCGCGAACGCCCAGGATGCCTTCGTTCGGCCCGAAACCCCCGTTTGCCACGTCCAGATACAGACGATGCAGCAACGGCGGAAGAGGGAAGCCGATGACCTGCTCCGCTTCCGTGATCGCCTCAGGCGTCGCTGGTGCCGGCAATCCGTGTGTCCTGGCGTAATCCCGGACAGCGTCGATGACCTCATCGTCCGTCACGCAGGCATCTTCTCAGTTCCAGGCCAAGCTGCACTCGGTCGGTTCGAGGCTTCGCAGCACGCACCCGCCCCCCGTCAGAGCCCTCAAGGTTAAAACTCAAGCTCAAGGCGGCGCCATACGACGAAGGCCCGGCCGCTGACGACCGAGGCGGTATGCCACGGTCAGCGCAGGCCGCCGGCGACCCAGACCAGCGAGCCCGGCACGGCCCCGGGCCGGGAAGACGGCGCCACCCGGGCGCAGCACGACAGACGGCCGCGCGACCCACGGCCGCGAGCGTCGGGCGCGAGCAGCCCAACGGCCGGGGTCCGGCGCAGGAATGGCGGCCAAGCAGCGCGCACGGGCAAGGCCGGAGCACGAAGAACGAACCGAACGGCAACGGCTCGTCGACGTCGAGCTCCAGGAGCACGACAGCCAAGGACGCGGGCGAGGCGGCCAGGGAAGCGCGGCGGGCGAGGGCGGCGCGGCCGGGGACAGCGGAGGCCTCCGGTGCCGAGCAGCAGGCCCACGCCCGCGGACGCAGCGGGGCGGCCGCGGGCGGGCGACCGAGGCCGACGAGCACGGAGGCGGCGAGCTCGACCAGGACCTGTACCAGCAGGGCCCGCGGCCCCACTCGGACAGCGCGGCCGGGACATGGGAGCGCGCGGGCCCGGGCCCGGACGTGGCCCGGGGCGCCCCCGGCCGGACATGAGGGCGGAACCCCCCCCCCGGCGCGACACCCGAGGGGCCCCGGCGCCGGGAACGAGAACAGCCCCGGCGGGCGGGCACCCCGCCCCGGG
>NZ_JBHYJH010000423.1:0-1716 GCF_042740445.1 Streptomyces sp. NPDC059003
GTCCAGGAACGCGCGGGGCACAGCGCCGAAGCGGAAGGAATGGGATGACATGGGCGTTGGACCGGATGACCTGGCGGGCGAGCTGGACGTCGACTTCGAACGTGCCGAGGCCACGCGCGTATCTATGGCTGAAGGTCTGCCCCCGGAGATCGACGCGGATATCGCCAAGGCGCTGAAGCATCCGGACACCCCTGATGTACTGCTATCCCGTCCGTTCCAGGTGGTCGATGCCTGGGACGCGCTCAACGGACCGGAGGAACCCCGGGCTGCCGTGCTGGCCAGGGGCCTGCCAGGGGCGGCCAGGTCGGCCGCCGGCACCGGCGCGAGCCTCTCTGGGGACCTGTGCCGCACGTACGCAGACATTCTCCTGGCGGGCAGCACAGCGTCTCAAGCAGCGTTGCTCAACCCTCAGCTGCTGATCGAGTTGTGGCCCGAGCTGGTCGACATCCTCCCCGTGGCGGTGACGTCTGTCTGGGAGCAGCGCTTCACCCAGCTGAGGCGACAACCGTGAACTCGGACTCGGCATCGGCGATCCGCGCAGCCGCAATCGCTGCAGCCGGGGCAAGGGCGGCGACCGGTGTTGAGTTCGTACTGGATGGCGACCTGGCCCTGCACGTTCACGGGGCGATGTGGCGCAGCAGGCTGGAGATCGCTCTGGTCACGGAGGAGGCTTTTGACGCCGAACGCGCCCTCCCCACGGCTGCCGCAGCACTCCAGCGTGTCAGCCGCCCCGGAAGCGCCCGTATCAACTTCCCTGCCCACGGCAGCAAGGCTCCCCCACGTTCCTTGACGCTCCAGGACGGCACCAAGCCGTGGGCCCACGTCGTGGTGCTACCTGTCGCTGCTGAGCCGGTGTTCGACGAGACCGTCTCAGGGCCGGTGCAGGTCAGCCAGCCCGGCTCTGTGCCCCTGGCCCTGGACTTCACCGAGCACGGGGGCTCTCCCACTCGGCGTCCCTGGCCGTTCGTGGACACGATTGCCCCGCGCCCCCAGCTCGTGCTGGCGCGCATGCCTCAGTATGCTGAGCCGGTCGCAGTGGCCGAGACTCCCAACCTGCGGGTCAGCTCAGTGGCCACATTGATCATGCGTGCACTGCAGGCAGTGCGTACGCGTACCGATCCGCGGGACTTCCTCGACCTGGCCGCCCTGCAGGAGCGCTGCGGCGTAGCTGTGTTCCATAGCCTCGTCGTGAAGTCGTTGCAGTTCCAGGAGCGCCGGGCTCCGAGAAGCGATCCTGCCGAGCGGTTCTTGGAGCTGTACCACAGCCTGGGACGCGTGTCGCAGCTCAGCAACGAGAGCTTTCTGCGATGCGGTACCACGCGCCTCCACGTGAGGATGATGCACGATGCCATTACGGGCATGGCCGATCACATCGCACAGGCGGCGCCGCGCACCAGGGGCGAGGCTGGCTTGGAGCTGGAGATCTTCCAACTGCCCGAAGACCAGCGGCAAGCGATGCGTGCAGCGCTGTTGGCTATCGCTGTGGATGCGCCCTACATACGCGCCCGCCTGCCCGAGGTCGCGGATGCGCTGACGGAGGCCGCACTCGAGCGGCTGCGCACTCGGGTCGCAGAGGCTAGCGGCAGAGATGCTCAGGGGGCCCGCGCCCAGCACACCCGTCAGGACCAGCTCACCCCGGGACCGGGCTCGGCCCCCAGGCTCTAGGGACTGTGTCAGGTTGTGATCGTCCTTGGGTTCCGGGCCCGAGAGTGCATG
>NZ_JBHYJH010000424.1:0-1686 GCF_042740445.1 Streptomyces sp. NPDC059003
GACCGGTGCCGTGGGGGCACCGGTCCCCGCACCCCCCTTCCGCTTGCGCCCCGCACCGCGCCCTCGACCGCGCTATTGACTAATAGTCAATTTCGCTCCACGCTCGGGACCCCGAAGACCGGAGCTCCTCGTAGGAGGTCCCGTGAGTACCGACACGACACGGCAGCTGAAGGCGGAGCTGGGGGCCGAACCCCCCGCGTCCTTCAGGGAGTTGCCGCCCGAGCGGCTCGACCTGCTCGCGGACGCGCTGCGGCGGCAGCGCGAGAGCAGGGCGTCCGGCCTGAACGAGGCCGCCGAGGACGCCCTGAAGCTGGTGCCCGCGCTGGCCCGCGGTCCGGTACGCCGGATCCTCTTCCGCTAGGCCGGGGGCGAGGACACCGTGGACAAGCTGCGCGCGAGGGCCGAGACCCTGAAGATCGCCCGCCTCCTCGACGTCGAGCCGGACGAGCTCGCGTTCCTGGGGGCGCTGCCCGCCGACGACGTGACGGACTTCCGCACCGCGTGCGTCGCCGCCCTGTACGACCGGGCGCCGGAGATGCTCGACCGCATCGCGTCCGCGACGAAGCTCGTGCCCGCCGGGGTCGCCGCCGCGATCTCCCAGAAGGCGCTCGGGCCGCGGCTCGCCGCCGCCGTCGCCGGGCGCCTCGAACCCGCCCGTGCCGCCGACATCATCGAGAAGCTGCCGGTGGCCTTCACCGCCGACTCCTGCGGGCACCTCGACCCGCGGCGCATCAGCGGCATCGTCGACCGGCTCGACGAGAGCCTCGTCGTGCGCATCGCCGTCACCCTCGCCGAGCGCGGTGACCATCTCACGATGGGGCGGTTCGTCGGCCATCTGCGCGACTCCGCGCTGCGGCGGATCCTGCCGCAGGTCCCCGACGCCGCCGTGCTCCGCACCGGCTTCCTCATCGACACGCCCGAACGGCTCGGCCGGATCGTCGAGTTGATGGGGCCCGACCGGCTCGCCGCGGTCATCGCGTCGGCCGCGGAGGACGGGCTCTGGCCCGAGGCCCTCGCCGTCGCCGGGATGGTGACGGGTGAGCAGCGCGGGCGGATCGCGTCGCTCGCCGCGGCGCGGCCCGCCGACGTCCTCGACACGCTCGTCACGACCGTCGCCGCGCAGGGGCTGTGGGAGTCCCTGCTGCCGCTGGTCGCGCTGCTCGACGACGGTGAGCGGCGGGTTGTCGCGGGGCTGCCGGCGTTGCGGGACGCGGAGGTTCTGGGCGGGATCGTGCCGGCGGTCGTCGCCACCGGGCTGTGGGCGGAGTTCCTGCCTCTCGTCGAGGTGTTGCCCGAGTCCTCCCGGGTGGTGGTCGCCGAGCGGGCCGGGGGGTTGCCGGATGATGCGCTCGACGCGTTGGCCCGTGAGGTCGACAAGCGGGATCTGTGGGAGCTGGTGCTGCCGTTGGTGGAGCTGATGTCGGACGAGTCGAAGACGAGGGTCCTGGCCCTTCCGGCGTTTCAGGAGCAGGGGGGCTAGGGCGGGGGCTTGTCCTCGCGGAGCGCCCCTGACCCACCCCTTCCCGAACTAGGGGGCTGCGCCCCCTAGCACCCCCGCTTTATCGGCGCTCCGCGCCTCGTCCTCAAACGCCGGACGGGCTGAAATACCCACCCGGTCATCTGCTTCGCCGAGCTGGCTTCGCGCTACGCGCTCGCTTTTCCCCGCCCACCCGCCCCCTCCCGGGG
>NZ_JBHYJH010000425.1:0-1686 GCF_042740445.1 Streptomyces sp. NPDC059003
GATGGGCGAGTCCCTCAACCTGCAAAACCGGGTCACGGACGCCATCCACATGGACCCGACGCTCACCCCGCACCGGATGGACCAGCGCACCGGCCGCGGCCACCGATGGGGCAACCAGAACGCCGAGATCGGCATCCACCTCATGGGCACCCGCCACACCCTCGACGGTTGGGAATACGGCATCCTCACCTCCAAGGTCGCCGGCTCCCGCGTCGCGATGAGCCGCAGCGTCCATCAGGCCCTGCTGCTGGAAATCGACGAGGTCGAGGCCGACTTCGGCACCATGCAGGCAGAACTGTCCGGCAACGTCTACCTGCGCCAGCTGTTCGACACCCGCGGCCAGCTCGCCGCCCTCTCCTCCGACCAGCGCATCACTGCCGGACAGCGCCTGACCACCCGCACCCTGCTGGCCCAGAAACACCAACAGGCACGCCGCCTGCGCACCGCCCTGCCCCTGCGCGCCGCGGCCCTGGGCCGCATCCGGCCCACCACCGGCGACGACTTCACCCTGACCATCGCCGCCGTCACCTACGACCGCTACACCCCCGGCGCCCGCGCCCTGCGCACCGCCGCGGTCCAGGCGCTCACCGCGCATGCCTCCCGGGGATCGCCGCCGCCTCCGGTCAGCGGGCATTTCGGCGGCCTCGACCTGGCCATCGAGACCACCGCTGCCTCCCAAGAACTCACCGTCAGCCTGCACTTCCCCGACCTGCCCGGCAGCCTGATCCGGCTGGCCCCCCAGGACCTGCAGGACGACCCCGGCGGCGAAAGCCTCATCCGCCGCCTGCGCCACGCCCTGGAGGCAGCCCCGCAGCTGCACGAGAGCGAAACTGCCGAGCTCCCCCGCCTCGAGTACGAGATCGCACAGCTGGAGAGCGCAGAATCCAGCGACGTCGACTACGAAGCCCTCATCGAACACACCCTGGGACGGCTCTCCCACCTGGAGTCGATCGTCTCCGCCTGCGCCGAACTCGACAAACTCCCCGACCCCAGCCAGGACAGCGCAGAGCTGCACGCCGAGCGCAGCCACCGCCAGCGCGCCCTCGACCAGGCCGTGGCGCTGCTGGAGGACTACGACCAGACCGCCGCCACCGTCGCCGCCCTGACCCGGCCCGTCCAGCACGCCCTGCAGGCCGGGGCCGGACTCGACAGCATGACCGTGGAGGCGATGGACCAGCTCGCCGGCCAGATCGAATCCGGCCGCAGCCAGGACCCCGCCGGCGACCTGGACTTCCTCGCCGAACAACTGGAGGCCGAGGCCGACGTGGTAGAAGACAACGGCTCCGCTGAGCAGCCGCAGGAGGCCGCGGCACACCTGCGTCACGCAGCCGACCTCGCCCGAACCCGGGCCCAGCAGCTCCCGGCGCCCGCACCTCCTGCACAGGAGAGCGCCGCACCGCCACCCCCTGCTGCAGAGCCCGCGGAGCAACAGGCCCTGCTCGCCCAGGCCCGGGAACTCTCCCGCACCCTGGACGATGAGGACCTGCCCACGGCCCAGCGCGATCAGGCCGAAGCGCGCCTGAAGGAACTGATGCGCCAGCGGCGCCTGTTCTTGGGCAAGCCCGAACCCGAAGACCTCGACGATCCGCAAGAGCGCCGCCGGGCCCTGGCCGAACGCGACTGCCGCCAGGCACAAGCCCGGGCCACGCACTACCAGGAGAAGGCAGCCGCCCTGCACGGCGAGGC
>NZ_JBHYJH010000426.1:0-1682 GCF_042740445.1 Streptomyces sp. NPDC059003
GTCCAGGGGGGCGGAGCCCCCCTGGTTTTGGGTAAAGGGGCGGGTCTGGGGCGCCCCGCGAGGGAACCCCGGCGGGCCGTTCGTGCGTTCTTGAGGCATCGTCCGGGCCCGCGCGGGCCCCGAACCCCGAACCCCGAGCGACAGGCGGTGCCGATGAACGAGCTGGTCCCGGGAGGCAACGTGCCCCTGCCGAACGGCGCCCTCACGCTGCGCGTACCCGGGCCCTTCGACCTGTCGGCCGTGATCACGGGCGACAGCGGCAAGGTCGCGGGCGACAGCGACTTCGTGTTCTACAACCAGCCCGCCGCCTCCGGCGCCCGCCTCACCGGCGACACGCTCACGGTCGACCCGCGCCGCCTGCGCACGGGCGCGAGCCGCGTCACGCTGGTGGTCAGCCCGGCCGAGCCGGACGCGCCACTGGGGCGGCTGCCCGCCATCGTGCTGCAGGTCGGCAGGCCGGGCGGGGAGACCGTCGCCCGGTTCGCGCCGCCACGGCCGCAGCACGAGACGGTGCTCCTGCTCGCCGAGATCTACCGCCGCGGCGCCGCCTGGAAGCTGCGCGCGCTCGGCCAGGGGTACGCGGACGGGCTCGCGGGCGTGGCCAGGGACTTCGGGCTCGACGTCCAGGACGAGCCGGCGGACGGCCCGGACAGCCCGGCGGACGGCGGGGACAGCCCGACAGGCCGCGCGGACAGCCCGACGGGCGACGCGGACCGCGCGGGCGTCGCGGCGGCCACGAGCGAGGCGGTCACCGTGCTGATGCCCCTGCGCGCCGCCCCGGCGGCGCCCGCCTCCGCACCGCCGCCTCCCGCGTACGCACCTGCGTACGCACCCGCGCCCCCGGGCCCGCTCCAGGGCTTCCTCTCCCGGGTGAACTCCGCGCGCGCCGCCGCCGGTGCCCCCGCCGTCCAGCTCGACGCCCGCCTCACCGAGGCGGCCCGCGCCCACGCGGCGGACATGGCGGCGCGGGGTGCGCTCAGCTCCGACGGCACGGGTGGGGTCTCGCTGTACCAGCGCGTGTCCGCGACCGGCTACGCGTATCTGACGATCGGCGAGCACCTGGTCTCCGGCCCGCGCACCCCGCTCGACTTCATCGAGTACTGCCTGAGCGACGACCGGTCCCGGCAGACGGTCCTGGAGCGCGCGCACACGCACGTCGGGGTCGCCGACGTCACCGACCAGCGCTCCGGTGACATGTTCTGGACGGCGCTGTGGGCCGAGCCGTTCTCGCCGCAGGGGCTGGCCAGGGCGACGGCCGAGGTGCTCGCGCTCACCAACGGCCACCGGGCGGCGGCCGGGCTGCACCCCCTCGCGCCCGACCCGCGCCTGGCCGCGGCGGCGCAGGCGCACAGCGCGGACATGGTCGCCCGCGCCTTCTACGCGCACACCGCGCCGGACGGCAGTGAGCCGTGGGACCGGGCGGCCGCGGCGGGGAGTGCGCATCGCAGGGTCGGGGAGAACATCGCCTGCGGTCAGCGGTCGCCCGGGGAGGTCGTGACCGGCTGGATGAACAGCCCGGGGCACCGGGCGAACATCCTCAAGCCCTCCTTCACGCATCTTGGCGTGGGCTTTGCGGGGGGTGGGGCGGCGGGGACGTACTGGACCCAGGTGTTCGGCGGCTGATCTCCCTCGCGGTGCGCCCCAGACCCGCCCCTTTACCCAAAACCAGGGGGGCTCCGCCC
>NZ_JBHYJH010000427.1:0-1667 GCF_042740445.1 Streptomyces sp. NPDC059003
GGAACTCGTCGCACACCAGCAGGTCCCATTCCGGCAGCGGCCGCGCCCCGTCCGGCTCCACTCTCAGCCGGTGCCCGGCGATCAGAGAGCCCTCGACGCTCGCGTACGTGGCCAGCACCGTGAACCGCCCCACGCCCTGGGAGGCGAAGGCGTTGGCGTGCCACGCCACCACCCGCGGATCCGTCGTCACCCGCACCCCCAGCTCGCCCGTCAAGGCGGCACCCCGTGGGGAGTACACGGCGATCACCGGCCCGCTGCGCCCGGCCACGCGCAGGACGTGGTGGGTCTGCTCGAGGAGCGCCCGTGTGGGTACGACCATCAGCAGCGATCCCTGCCCGGCGACCAGGTCTGCGATGCGCGCGGCTACCCGCGTCTTGCCCAGCCCGGGCGCCATGTGCAGCTGGGCCCGGAACCGCGGACGGCGAGCCCTGGGGGAGGGGGTGTAGACCCGCATGATGGCGGCGACGGCGTCGTCCTGGTGGTCGTAGAACGCCGCGAGCTCGGCCTCCGACCGGACGGCCGCATCCACCTTCACGATCAGCTCCCGGAGATGCTCTGCAGGGGTGCCCGCGGATCAGCCGAACACCCAACCAACTTCCTTCTGTGACACCGTAGACCGCCACGCCTGGCACCGTCTCCCGGATGCGGCACTTCCCTCCCCGTCCGGGCGAGCAATCGAACGCACACCCCAAGCGCCACCCCCAGAATTCCGGCAGGAATAGCCCGCGAGAAATTCGCCAACTCACCGCACAGCAGCACCAATTACGGTAGTATGTAGCCAAGTAACTATGGTGACGGGAGGAGGAGAAGGTGCCGGAAAGGACGATTGAGTTCGGCAAATACGGTGCCCACGGCATCAAGGGCCACGAGGCCGTTGCCCGGCAGCTCGACCAGCTCGCTGGATTCATCGCCACGCCCATTACCGCGCGCCGTGGCCTGATGGCCCGTCTGCACTACCTCACCCGCACCAGCCACGCTCGGGAAGCGGCCCGTGCGGCCGGCCTGACCGTCACCGACCGCACCCTGAAGGCCTGGCTGGCCGGCCAGCGCAGCCCCTCCAAGCAGAACCTGCACCACATCGAGGCGGCCTACCGCACGGTGCGTCGCCGTAACGTGGCCCGGTACCTGACCAGCCGTCTCAACCGTGAAGGCCGCGGTACCCGGGTGGAGTTCCACCCCCTGAACCAGTCCCGTGTCAGCCGCCCCCACCAGCGGGTCGTGCAGTTCCGTACCCTCAACGTCCGCCGCTGGGACCCCGTCGTGGCGGCCTGGGCCGCGGACGACGACCAGGCCCTGGACGACGCCTGGTTCGGCGACGTGACCATCGAACTCGGCAGTGAATACGGCAGCTACGAGTACGTCTCGAATATTGGGTTCGCAGCATAACCCCAGAATTCAATATCTGGGTCCGGGATATTGAATTCCAGAACTGAAAAGGCGTCAGGAATTCCCGGGGCAGGGGAGAGCCGAAAACCGGCAGACCCCACCCGCCCTCGTAGCCAGCCCCAGGAATTCGCGGAGCGAATTCCGTGCCGGATCGCGGAGCGATCCGGCCGCCGGGCAACGGAGTTGACCGGCCGTCAGCCCCGGAGGGGCTGACCGAGCAGCGCGGAGCGCTGCGTCCCGCCCCCCCCGGAGCGGCGGGGCGTCGTGGTGGGGGGGCAGAC
>NZ_JBHYJH010000428.1:0-1653 GCF_042740445.1 Streptomyces sp. NPDC059003
GGTCATACAGGTGATCCCCCATGATCGGAGTAACACCGCTCTATTTACAGGCCCCGAATTTGCCGCGGCAGAGCCCCTACCGTGATCTTCGCTACCTGTGACGGGGCATCCCGGCCGCCTGGGCAAGGTGTACGCATTTGGAGCCTGTGTCTGATCTCTGAGTCGTGTGAGTGGAGCGGAACGGCTATCACTGTGGGGTGTGTGGTGGGAGGCTGGGCAGGCCCCTTTGCGGGCGCGAGGAGTGGAGTTCTCCTCGTCATCCTCTCCTCCTCTCCTCGCGCGGTGTGTCCTCGGCGGCACTGGAGTCCGGGTATGGGGTCTGGGACATGGTGTGTGTACGTTTGGTGGAGCCGCGTCGGACGGCGGCGCGGCTCCAGCGGCCTGTGGGGCGTATGCGGATCGGCCCGGGGTTTGGGAGCCGACGGCATCATGGGCGAGTGCTGGTGACACGGCATGCCGCCCGGTCCTGGCCCGAGGAAGGAACGGGAATCCGGTTGATCGGAACGGGTGTTGACAAGTGGCTGTGCGGCCGTCAGCCGTGGTGGGGACGGGGGAAGGGGCTGTCTTTGGCGGGCTGGTAGATGATCTGTGCCGCTAGGGCGTTGAGTTTCTGCTGGTGTGCGCGGGCATGGCGGCGCATCCGGTCGAAGGCAGCGTCCGGGTCCAGCCGTAGGCGTTCGGCGAGGATGCCCTTGGCCTGCTCGATGACGATCCGGGATGTAAGGGCTGTCTCCAGGTGGGTGTTGTGCTCGTGCAGCTGGGTCAGGTCGCGTTGGTGAGCCAGTCCCAGGGCGGCGGCTTCGGCCAGCATCTGGCAGGCCCACAGACCGTCCTGACCGATGCTGTGGTAACGGTGGAAGAGGTTCAGCGCCCCGAAGATGTGCTCATTGCGGCGTACGGGCAGGGCCGTGACGGCGGTGAAGCCCGCAGCCAGGGCGTGCGGGGTGAAGTGGGGCCAGCGGTAGCGGCAGTTCGGGTGTGGTAGCGGCAGGTCGGTCAGGGGCTGGCCGGTGCGGACGGTGTCGCGGCAGGGGCCCTCCTCGTAGTGGATCTGGAGGTGCTCGAGCCGGTCGGCTGCCTCGTCGGAGGCCACTAGGTCGTGGAAACGGCCCTGGGTGTCAGCCAGGAGGACGCCTCCGGCCTGGATGCCGGGCAGCTGCAGACTGTGTTCGGTCAGGCGGCCCATGATCTGGGCGGGGTTGCTGCCGGGGGCCGGGGCGGCGGCCAGGTCCAGCAGGGCCGCAGCCAGGGAGGGCTCGCGCGGAGTGTGGCGCATGGCAACGTGCCTCTTCGCTGCGGCTGGTCGGCCGCGGTTACGGCGTGCGGACGCGCCGCAGATACCCGGGTCCGGCCGCCGCAAACCAACTCCTGCCATCGGGTTTCCCCGGCCTTCGGGGCCAGAGACGGCTGTTGTCCGTCCCCTGTGGTCAGGCGGCCTGTGGCATCAGGTAGCCGTGGGCGACGTCGCGGCGTTCGGCAGGCCGGGCCCTGCGGCGGGTCATGATGGTGATGAAGGCCCAGGTGATGAGTGAACGTCTTTCATCCTGAATGGCTGCAGGTGAGGAGGGTGTGGATGGCTTGGACGATGGGCCTTCCACCTGGGAGGTAGGCGCTGTTTCGTGTGGTTATGCGGTCAGGTTCATGTTACGTGAT
>NZ_JBHYJH010000429.1:0-1623 GCF_042740445.1 Streptomyces sp. NPDC059003
TCCGGCGTTTGAGGAGCGGGGTCTGGGGCGGAGCCCCAGGTCGGGAAGGGGCGGGTCTGGGGCGCCCCGCGAGGGACCCCCGGAGCTCAGGCGAACGCCAGCGCGCCCGGCGCCAGCGCCGGGACAAGGCCCTCCGCCGCCGCCCGCGTGAGCAGCCCGCGGACGGCCGCGTAACCGTCCTCACCCAGATCCGCCGTGAACTCGTTCACGTACAGACCGATGTGCTGATCGGCAACGGCGGGATCCATCTCCTGCGCATGCTCCAGGACATACGGCCGGGACACCTCGGGCTCGTCCCACGCCATCCGCACGGACGCCCGCGCGGCGCCCGCGAGCCTCCGCAACACGTCATCCCCCAACGCCCGCTTGGCGATGATTGCGCCGAGCGGGATCGGCAGGCCCGTCGTGGCCTCCCAGTGCTCACCCATGTCGGCGAGCTTGTGCAGCCCGTACCGCTGGTACGTGAACCGCGCCTCGTGGATGACGAGACCCGCGTCGACCTTCCCGTCCCGCACCGCGGGCATGATCTGGTCGAAGGGGAGGACCACGATCTCGCCGACCCCGCCGGGCACCACGTCGGCGGCCCACAGCCGGAACAGCAGATAGGCGGTCGACTTCTCGCTCGGCACGGCGACGGTCTTCCCGGTGAGGTCGACCCCCGGCTCCCGGGTGAGCACCAGCGGCCCGCAGCCCCGCCCGAGGGCACCCCCGCACGGCAGCAGCGCGTACTCGTCGAGGACGTACGGCAGGACGGCGTACGACACCTTCAGGACGTCGAACTCGCCGCGCTCGGCCATGCCGTTGGTGATGTCGATGTCCGCGAACGTCACGTCGAGCGTGGGCGCGCCCGGCACGCGGCCGTGGGCCCAGGCGTCGAAGACGAACGTGTCGTTCGGGCAGGGGGAGTACGCGATCCGCAAGGGGCGGTCGGGGTATTCAGTCATGCCTGTTCCAACCCTCCACCACGTGTGGGAACTTCCCGAACGCGGACGTCAGCGCGGCGAGCGCGGCCCCGATGCGCCAGGCGTCACGGTCGCGCGGCCCCACCGCGTTCGACACGGCGCGCACTTCGAGGACCGGCAGGCCGCCGACGGCCGCCGCGGCCTCGGCGACGCCGAACCCCTCCATCGCCTCCGCGAGCGCCCGCGGATGACGGCCGCTCAGCTCGGCGGTGCGCTCGGCGGAGCCCGTCACCGTGGACACGGTCAGGACGGTGCCGGTCGCGGCACCGGTGGCGGCGGCGAGAGCGCGTACGAGGGACGCGGGCGGCTCGTGGCTGTCGCGCCCGAAGCCGAGGCCGGTGACCGGGACGAATCCGTCGGGGGTCTCGGCGCCCAGGTCGGCGGCGGTGATCGCGTCGGCGACGACGAGGGAGCCCACGGGGGCGGCGGGCTGGAAGCCGCCGCCGATGCCGGCCGAGACCACGAGGTCGTAGGGGTCGCCGTCGGCGGCGGCCGCCGCCAGGGCCGCCGCGGTCGCCGCGGCTGCCGCGGCCGGTCCGACACCCGCGGCGAGGACGTCTATGCGGGGGCCGGTGGGGCCGTCCCCGGGCAGACCGGAGGCCACCGCGTCCCGCTCGGCGGGGACCGCGGTGGCCACCCGGACGCGCGGGCGCCGTCCGGC
>NZ_JBHYJH010000430.1:0-1608 GCF_042740445.1 Streptomyces sp. NPDC059003
GGCTATTCATAGCCCGTCCGGCGTTCGAGGACGAGGCCCGCAGGGCCGAAAAAAGGGGGGTCCAGGGGGGCGGAGCCCTCCTGGTTCGGGAAGGGGCGGGTCTGGGGCGCACCGCGCGGAGTGACGGGTACCACTAGTCCGGGCCCGGAAGGGGCACTATGACTGGGTGGCTGGCGTCAAAGCGTCGTCGTCTCACGGGCGGGTCGCCCGCACGCTCGGCCGCGCCCTGCACCTGCCGTTCACCGGCACGGCCCGCGGCATCCGCAAGGCCACGCACGCGCACGGCGCGGGCGAGTCGGGCCTCGGCAAACTGATCGAGCTGCACGCGGTGAACGGCGCGGGCGACGTCATGATCACCATCGCGCTCGCGTCGACGGTGTTCTTCTCGGTGCCGACGGACGAGGCCCGCGGCCGCGTCGCGCTGTACCTGGCGATCACGATGGCCCCGTTCACGCTGCTCGCCCCCGTCATCGGCCCGCTCCTGGACCGGCTTCCGCACGGCCGCCGTGCGGCGATGGCGGGCGCGATGCTGGCGCGGGCGCTGCTCGCGCTGATGCTGGCGAGCGCAGTGGTGACCGGCGGCCTGGAGCTGTACCCGGCGGCCCTCGGCGTCCTCGTGGCGTCGAAGGCGTACGGCGTCGTGCGCAGCGCCGTCGTACCGCGCCTGCTGCCGCCCGCCTTCTCCCTGGTGAAGGCGAACTCGCGGGTGACGCTCAGCGGGCTGCTCGCCACGGGCGTCGCGGCGCCGGTCGGGGCCGGGCTGCAGGCGCTCGGGCCGCGCTGGCCGCTGTACGGGGCGTTCGTGCTGTTCGTGACGGGCACGTTCCTGTCGTTCACGCTGCCGCCCAAGGTGGACTCGGCGAAGGGCGAGCGGAAGGCGCTGCTCGCCGCCGACGAGGAGCATCTGCATCTGGCGCGGGCCCGGGACCGGCGGGACCCGGCGCGCCGGGGGCGGCTCGGCCTGCGGACCGTCGGGCCCTCCGTGACGCACGGACTCGCCGTCAACGCCGCGCAGCGCGCCCTGTCCGGCTTCCTCATCTTCTTCCTCGCCTTCCTGCTGCGGGAGCATCCGCTCGCCGGGCAGAGCGCGGCGGTGTCGCTCGGCATCGTCGGGGTCGCGGCGGGGACGGGGAACGCGCTCGGGACGGCCGTCGGGGCGTGGTTCAAGGCGCGGGCGCCGGAGCTCATCATCGTGACGGTGGTGGCCGTGGTGCTCGGGGTCGCGGTGTGTTCGGCGCTGTTCTTCGGGGCGGTGGCCGTCGCGGGGCTCGCGGCGGTCGCGGGTTTCGCCCAGGCACTGTCGAAGCTGTCGCTCGACGCGGTGATCCAGCGGGACGTGCCGGAGGAGGTCCGCACGTCCGCGTTCGCCCGCGCCGAGACGCTGTTGCAGATGGCCTGGGTGGTGGGGGGCGGGATCGGGATCGCGCTGCCCCTCAACGGCACGCTCGGTCTGTCGGTGGCGGCGGGGATCGTGGCCGTGGGGTGGGTGCCGACGGTGCGGGGGCTGTTGGGGGCGGCGCGGAGGGGTGGGGGGCGGCGCGTGCGGGTGGCGTAGCCCTCGCGGGTGGCGCCCCAGGCCCGCCCCTTCCCGAACCAGGGGCTGCCGCC
>NZ_JBHYJH010000432.1:0-1568 GCF_042740445.1 Streptomyces sp. NPDC059003
ATCGAGGACTACTGATGCGATGAAAGGAGCGGGAGCCCCCGCTCCTTTCATCGCATCAGTAATGCCGGGCTGATGGCCTCGCCGGCTAGATCGTAGAAGCCCTCTCCGTCGATGTAGCGCAGGGTGTTGAGGTCGCGGAGGAGTACTTCCTCTACTTCATGCATCAGCGTGAGCACGACTGGATACGTGGTGTCGTCCACCGTCTGGCTGATCCATTCGCCAGGCTTCACATGTATGTTCAGCTCTCTCAGGCTCTCCAGGGTCTTGATGGCATTCAGCCCACGGTAGGAGACGAGCTGACCACTTCGGGGGGCGACCATCCTGGCGCAGGCAACATTCGCACGCAGCTCATACCGCCGGGCGTGACGCTGCTGGAAGCGATCTGGGCGGACATAGGCATCCACTGTCCAGTCAATCTGTGACTCACCGGTCGCGAGATGGGCGTACCCGGGCAAGTCAACCCCCGCAATGCGCGCGCCGACCTCTACGAGACACGGGCCGTCGGGGGTCAATTTGATCTCGGAGTGTGCGGGGCCATGGCGGATTCCGAGCGCATCGAGGACCTCGTAGGCATACGGCACCAGCTGATCCTGGGCCTCTCCAGTGCAGGGCAGCAACTGAGATGCGACCTTGAGGTCATTCTTGCCGTTCACGCTGATGCAGTGAGTCTTCCAGATGTCGCAAACATGGTGGAGGCCGTCCCGGCTCACCGTGTTGACGAAATACTCAGTGCCGACCAGATACTCCTGGGCCACAACGCCGTCTTCGGACTCGGAGAAAATGTTCTCCCGTCGGCTCATCCGACGAAACGCACGCACGGAATCATCAGGAGTGTCACACCACATGACGCCATCGTTGGCACCGCTACGCAGGGGCTTGATGATGACGCGTCGACTGAGAGATGCATGCCACGCGTGGAGTTCGTCCTCGCTCTGCACCAAGATCTGCTCTGCGCCGCGAAGACCCTGCGCCTTGATCCGCTCCACCATCACGTACTTGTCGCGTCGAGCGGAGCTGAGAGCCGTACCATTGGATGGCACGTCCGGGCGCTCCTCCTGCAGCGCTTCGCTCAATATGTCCGCCAGTTCCACTCCGACCTCGCCTCCGGGAACGACGGCGACGGGCCGATACGGCGCCAACAGGCTCGCGGTCTCGCCCGGATCGCCGCAGTGCACGATGTCTGCGGTGTAGGGGAACGGATCCGCATGCCCCTGGTAGAATCTGGGCACTTGCTCTGTACTCTGCACCCTGATCGGGATGTATCCGGCATCCCGGAATGCGGGAGCAAGCCGCTGTGTGAAGGCGTATGTATCCACTAGGGCGATGTAGCGGGGCTCCGATTCACCCATGTCGCCAACCTCCTTATCGGACTCACGGGAAGCCTGCCGAGTACGCGCCACCAGTAAGAGGTCGTTATCTCCTGTTGTTTCATCCTTGGATGCAGCTTTGATCCGGTGATGTCGGGTCGTGCCAGGGGATGGTGTTCTCGCCGGTGAGGCGGCGGGTCATCAGGTCGGTCATGGCGAGGCGGGTCATGGCTGCGGAGCGGTGGGGGTGGGTTTCGTAGT
>NZ_JBHYJH010000433.1:0-1557 GCF_042740445.1 Streptomyces sp. NPDC059003
GGGGTCCTAGGGGCGGAGCCCCTGGTTTCGGGAAGGGGTGGGACTGGGGCGCCCCCGCGAGGCAACGCCTACGCCTACGCCTGCCCGCCCCGCTCCGCCAGCCACGCCTCGAACGTCGTCGGGGCGATCCGGGCGCCCTCGCCGGGCAGGAGCGCGTTGCCCGCCATCGAGAGACCGAACGGGCCCGACCAGGTCGGGACGAGCTTGACCTCGCGGCCCAGAGCCTGGTGCGTACGCCGCGCCATGTCCACCAGATCCTGCGTCTCGGGCCCCGCCACATCGACGTACCGCCCCTGCGGCTCACCCGCCGCGATCTCGGCGAGGATGTCCCCCACGTCACCGGGCGCGACCGGCTGCACGAGCAGCGGCGCGATGGTGGCGACGCCGTCCTGCTCGGTCCAGCCCGCCACCATCTCGGCGAAGTCGTGGAACTGCGTGAACGGCACGATGGACCACGGCACCGGGCCCTCAGCCACGAGCCGCTCCTGCTCGCGCTTGCCCGCGTAGTGCGCGTTGCCGTCGACGTCGGCGATGCCGGCGATCGACAGGAGGACGTGGTGGCGGACCCCGGCGCGCGCCTCGGCGGCGAGCAGGTTCCCCGTGACGGTGCCGAAGTACGCCACGGTCTCCTTCGGGTCGGTGGCCGTGCAGTTGGTGGTGTCGACGACCGCGTCGACCCCGGCCAGGGCGGCGTCGAGCCCCTCGCCGGTCATCAGGTCCACGCCGAGCGAGCGGCTGATGCGGACGACCTCGTGGCCTGCCTGCTCCAAGGCGGTGGCGGTGCGGGCCCCGATGTTCCCGGTGGCTCCGGCGACGGCGATACGCATGACGATCTCCCCTTGTCCGTGTGTGCCGACCTGCCTCGGCCTGCGACGAGGAAACAGTATCTCGGACTAAATAGATCTGCAATATCCGGGATACTTGATGTCCGAGATAGACTCGGCGCCATGAAACTGCCTGTGAGTACGGAGTGGGTGCTGCACTGCGCCACGTCGCTGGCTCAGCTGGAGCCGGGTGCCACCGCGTCCGCCGCGCAGCTGGCGCGGTACTACGACCTGCCGCAGGCCTATCTCGCGAAGCAGCTCCAGCCCCTGGTCAAGGCGGGCGTCCTGGCCGCGACCACCGGTCCCCGGGGCGGGTTCCGGCTTGCCCGTCCGGCGGCGGAGATCACCTTCCTCGAGATCGTCGAGGCGGTGGACGGCGGGGCCGCTCCGTACGAGTGCCGGGAGATTCGGCAGCAGGGGAAGGGTGCGTTGCCCGCCGAGGACTGTCGGGCCACGTGTCCCATCGCGGTGAAGATGGCCGACGCGCATGCCGCGTGGCGCGGCAGCCTGGCCGGGGTGTCCCTGGCCGACCTCCTGTCGGAGATCCCCCCGACGGCCCCGGAGCGGACGCGTCGCCTCCTGGCGTCGTCTTGAAGTGCCCCGGGCTCCGGCCCGGAAGTTGAAAGCGCGGCGGATGTGGGCTGAGGCCGGGGCCCTGCCGGGGGCTCCCCAAGCCCACCCCTTCCCGAAACCAGGGGGCTCCGCCCCCTGGACCCCCTTCTTTCCGGCCTTC
>NZ_JBHYJH010000434.1:0-1544 GCF_042740445.1 Streptomyces sp. NPDC059003
CGCCCCGGCACAGCCCCGGCAGAGGCCCCCAGTGGGGCCATGTGCCCTGAGGCAGGGAGGATGCCTGCCGAGTGTGTCCAGGCTCGGGGACGTCGGCGCCAGGGCTGTGCGGGCAGGGCAGCTGGCTACCAGGCCTCACCGTTGCAGATCAGATCGAACTGCATGTATGCCAGATCCGAAGTCTCGCGGCTCGGACCGATCCACTTCACGCCCTGGTCCCAGCGGTAGACCCAGTAACACTCCCAACGGCCGTCGGGGTTACGCCGGTCGTCCGCGCGTGTGCTGGCACCGCGCAGCAGCCGGTAGACCCGTCCGTCGGCGGCGGTGAACCGGTCGACGGCCCGCGTTCGCTGGTAGAAGTACCGGTCGCCCAAGACGCCGGGCCGGTGGTCGTGCTGGCCGAACCTCTGGTGAGTGATCCAGTCCCCATGATGCGGGGGGGGGAGGTCCTCGGGCCGGATTTCGGGGTGCACCCACACGCGCGCGCTGGAGGCAACCGGGTGCAGGACGCCGTCGCTCGTACGGAAGGAGTAGCCGGTCCCCCCGTAGATCTCGTAGGTGCCGCCCAGGGAGATGTCCCATACCGGCGTCAGCCGGGTCACGCGGCTGCCGTCAGGCTGCCTGGTCTCCTTGGCCAGCCGCATGCCGCACTGCACCAGGTGAGGCTGCAGCAGGGCGACCCCCGCTGCCGGATCGAACCACGTCCAGTCGGCCATCATCACGCCTCCTGCCCTGCTGAGAGCGGGCTGTTGGCCGGTTCGCGTTCCTCGCTGTCGGCGGGCAGAACCCGTAGGGCGGGCCCGGCCTGGTGCGGGCCGTGCTGGTGCGGTGATGCCTCCTGCGGCGTGCTTGCCTCGGTCTCGGAGGTGCCGTGGGTGTTGATGACGCCGAGGACGTGATCGCGGACGACCGGCGTCTGCCCTGCCTCCACGATCAGGTCATCGGCCATCAGCAGGTGTCCGCATCCGCTGCAGGCGAAGTCCGCCTCGGGTGCGTTGTGCTCCGGGGCAGGAGTGAGGTCGTCTCGGTATTCGCCGACGATGCATTCAGCAAGGGAGCAGTTCAGGGGCGTAAACGTCGGGTCAGGCTCCGCACCCCGGTCCTGCATGCCGGTCGTGGTGGTGGGCTGGAGCCCGGCGCCTATGGGATCGGTGTCGGACGTCTGGGGAGAGTGGGCTATGCCGCGATCGGATGGGGATGTCATCAGAGCTCCTGAGAAGGTGGGCAGTTGGCTGGGTGGGGGTGGTCTGGAGCGCACGCGGCCAAACGCTCGGTGAGGTGTGGTGCGGAGTGCGCGGGATCGGAGGCCGTGTAGCCAGCGTGGCCAGCCACGGGCCGCGGACAGCCCGGGCCTGTGTGTGAAGCCCGGATAACGCTAGGGGGCAGCACCAGATCGGGGCGGCGCGGTGACCTGCGAAAACAGGAGTGCCGGAGTCTGATTGGGGCCTGCACGGCAGAGCACAGCCCGCCAGTGCCTGGGGACCGTCACTAGTGGGTGTCTGAGAAGCCCCGTTCAGGGCAGGTGACTTGGTAGTTCCCGCACT
>NZ_JBHYJH010000435.1:0-1485 GCF_042740445.1 Streptomyces sp. NPDC059003
CTCAAACGCCGGACGGGCTATAACTAGCCCGTCCGGCGTTTGAGGACGAGGCGCGCAGCGCCGATAAGCGGGGCGCCACCCGCGAGGGCAACCCGCCGCGCCGCCGTTCCCTGGACGAGTGACCCGGTTGCGCCGATCGCCCACCGCCGACGGGCGGGCCACCGGCGCGCGGCCGATGCTCGCGGTGCGCGGCGGACGTCCCGCCCGCACCGGGAGGTGACGACATGTCAGGAAGACTCCTGCGCTGGGCCTGCGCAGGCTCCGCGCTCTCCGCCCTCGTGACCCTGGCCCCCGCCACCCACGCCGCCCCCGGCCCCGCCCCCGGACCGGGCGAGCGCCCCGTCGCCGAGCTCCTGACGGACCTTCAGCGCCTGTACCGGCAGGCCGAGGAGTCCACGGAGACGTACAACGCCACCGACGAGAAGCTGAAGGACCAGCGCCGCCGGGTCGCCGACCTCAACCGCCGCAGGGCCGCGGCCGACGCCGCGGCCCGCGACGGCCGCGGCGCCGCGGGCCGCCTCGCCCGCCAGCAGTACCGGCACGGCAGCATGGAGATCTCCTCGTACGTACGCCTGCTGCTCGCCCGCAACCCCCAGGGCGCCCTCGACCAGCGCCACGTCATCCGGCGCGCGTCCGCCGGACGCGCCGCCACCGCCGCCCGCCTCACCGCCGACGCGCGGACGGCCGACGGGCTCGCCGCGCAGGCGCAACAGGCCCTCACCACCCAGGAGTCCCTCGCCCGGCGCCAGAAACAGGCCCGCGACTCCGTGCGCTCCCGCCTCAAGGAGGTCGAGGAGCTGCTCGCCTCGCTCACCCCCGAGCAGCTCGCCGCGCTCGGCCGGGCCGAGGACGACGGCGCCGCCGACGCCCAGCGCGAGCTCGTCGCGTCCGGCGCGCTCGGGGCGCCGGACGCCCGCCGCGCGCCCTCCGCCCGCGGTGAGCGGGCCCTGCGGTACGCCGTCGAGCAGATCGGGAAGCCGTACGTGTGGGGCGCGGAGGGGCCGTCCTCGTACGACTGCTCCGGGCTCACCCAGCGGGCCTGGCGGGTCGGCGGGTGGGATGTTCCCCGGACCAGCCAGGAGCAGTGGGCGCGGTTGCCGCGGGTGCCGTTGCGGGAGCTGCGGCCCGGGGATCTCGTCGTGTACTTCCCCGGGGCCACGCATGTCGCGCTCTATCTCGGGGACGGGCTTGTGGTGCATGCGCCGCGGCCCGGAGCGCGGGTGAAGGTCTCGCCGCTGGCGGCGAATCCGGTGCTCGGGGCCGTTCGGCCCGACCCCGAGGGGTCGGCCGTGGCCGGGTGGCGTCCGCCGAGGTTGCCCTCCGGGGCGCGGGAAGGGTCGGACGCGGGGTGGGGTGGTGCCTTCGCGGGGCGCCCCAGTCCCACCCCTTCCCGAAACTAGGGGGCTCCGCCCCCTAGAACCCCCTTTATCGGCGCTCCGCGCTCGTCCTCAAACGCCGGACGGGCTGGATCTGGCCGCTGGATCC
>NZ_JBHYJH010000436.1:0-1430 GCF_042740445.1 Streptomyces sp. NPDC059003
AGCTTGACTCTGTCGGGGATCTTGGGTCTGTTGAGGTCAGCTGCCGAGGGTGCGCCAGGACTTCGGCCGGGGTATCTCGCGTTGGTCGAGGTAGTTCTGGAAGGCGGTTGTTCTGCGGGGTGTGGGGGTTTCCTCGGCTGGTGGCAGTTGGCTGAGGCGCTTGATGTTGACGGCGATGGCCGTCAGGACGTGCTGGATGTGGGCTTTTCCCTGGCCTTGGTAGCGGCAGCGCCGCATGCCGTGTGCGTGGGCGAACTCGTTGACCGTGCTCTCCACTCCGGAGCGGAGCGCATAGCGGGTCTTCCACTCGGGCGTCTGTTGCTCGGTGCGGACGCGGAGTTGCAGGTCGCGAAGCTCTCGCGGGGGAAAGCCCACGGTGCGGGGGCTGTCGGTGGTGCTGGTGCACTGGGTGCGGGCCGGGCAGGGCCGGCACTGGCTCTTGGTGAACCGGGCCACGATCAGTGGGGCTGCGGTGGGCGAGGAGGTCGGGTAGGGGTCGTGCCGGCCCGCGCTCACCTGCCCCTTCGGGCAGGTGACCTGCTTACGGTCGTAGTCGATATGGAAGTCGTCCCGGGCGAAGCCCTCGTTCTGGCGGTGCTGGTGGGTGGGGTTGCTCTTCAGCGGCCCGGAGACGGTGACCTGGTGCTCACGGGTGGCCCGTTCAAGGTGGGGCAGGGAGGTGTAGCCAGTGTCGACCAGGTGCTCGGCGGGCAGCAGTCCGCGGCGGGCCAGGCGGGTGTGGATGCCGGGCAGGACCTGGCTGTCGTGGGTGGTGGCCGCGGTGGTGGCCACGTCCGTGATCACGTTGGGGCCGTCGGGAGCACAAGTCTCGGTCAGATGGGCAGCGAACCCCTTCCAGCTGATGATGTGCCCATGCCGCGCATGGCGGGCCGAGGTGTCGTAGGGCGAGACGACCGCCCGGGACGAGGGCGGCAGCCCGGCTCCGCCTTCCTTCTCGGCGGTGCGCCAGCGCAGGTGACCTGCGGTGTCACGGTGGTAGTTCTGCACCATGATCTGGCGCAGGGCCTGGATGCGAGGGTCGGACGTGCGGCCTGCTCCGTGCCGGTAGAGGTGTTCCAGGAGCCGGACGGCGTCGTTTCCGGTGGCAAGGATCCTGGTCTTGGGCTTGGTGGGGTTCTTGCCCAGGCGGACCGGTCGGCCGTAGCGGAGCCCCCAGTCCTCGTCGACCAGGCCGTCGAGCAGGTGCGGGGAAGAACCAGCGACTTCTTCGAGTGCGGCGCGGACCGCCTCGGTGATCAGCTCCAGGCGGGTCAGGTCCCGCACCGCGGCCAGGACATGGGTGGAGTCGGTGCGCTCGCGCACCAGTCCGGCCTCCTTGAGACGGGCCAGCGCGAGATTGAGGAGGCGGTCGGCACGGTCGTCTTCGGCGAGACGGCCGCGGAAGTCTGCCAGCACGCTGTGGTGAAAGC
>NZ_JBHYJH010000437.1:0-1367 GCF_042740445.1 Streptomyces sp. NPDC059003
CACTGACGGGCAGCGGCCACCAGGAATCCGAGCGCAGCAAGGCCCCCTGGGGCGCACCGGCAATGGCCATGGACATCGCGAAGCCGCAAAGCATCGCCTTCGACCGTATCTGAGCAGGCCACGCTGCAGGTGCCACCTGCGCCTTACTGCCGTCGAGGCCCGCAGCACGGGAGCCAAGGCAACCATTTCCCTCAGGGCGGGATTCGTGCCGTTCGCGAGCCGGGCTGGGATCCCTCGCGCCGCAGGACTCTCACTCAGCTCGACACCGCCCGCCCGGTCCGCCCCTGGAGGAAGGGGCCGCTCGGCGTGCCCAACCCAGCCACGGACTGTTGCCCCCGAACCCTGGAGGAGCAAAGACGCAGTTCAGCAGGGGAGCGCGGAGAGCGGTGTTCGAGTAGCGTCTTCCCGCCCCGTCGGCGGACAGGTTCCGTTTTGGCGCGACGCCCTCGCCGCGCTCAGCCGCGGCGCCGGAGCGGCCCGCTGCGACCGGCCCCCGCGTGATCAGTAAGCAGAGCCGCATCCTCGGGCACGCCCCGGCCCCCGCCTCTGTCCGCCAACCGGCCGCTCGCATGAACCCTCAACACCACGACCCAAGGAATGCCGTGTCCGCACGCGAGTCACTCACCTCTGCCCCTCCCCACCCTCTGCGGCGCCATGCTGTACCTGGCCACGCCATCCGGCGCTGGGCGGTCATGCGGGCCGGACGCCTGGCCTGCATGACGACCCCGGCCCAGGGCAACACGATCCCCACCGGAGCGACGTACGCCTGCGACAACGGCAAGTTCGGCAAGGGCTGGCCCGGTGCCGAAGCCTCGTTCGCCTGGCTGAAGGCCACCCTCAACCGCTACGGCCGCGACCGCTGCCTGTGGGCAGTAGCCCCCGACGTCCCCATGTCCCCCGAAGGCACCCTGGCCCTGGCGGAGTCGCTGCCATGGCTGGAGCGCATGCACAGCCTGTCCATACCGGTGGCCTTCGCTGCCCAGGACGGCAGCGAAAACGGACTCATCCCCTGGGGCCGCTTCGACGTGCTGTTCCTCGCAGGATCCACCGCCTGGAAGACCGGACCGAATGCCCACAGCCTGGCCCTGCAGGCCTACGAGCGAGGTCTTGCCGTCCACATGGGCCGCGTCAACTCCCGGCGCCGACTACGCATCGCGCAAGCCTTCGGCTGCACCAGCTGCGACGGCACCTACCTCACCTTCGGACCGACCGCCAACCTGCCGCGGCTCCTGGGCTGGCTGGACGAACTCCACGCCACCCCCTCCTTGTTCGACGCCCCGACATGACTTGGGGGCTCACCGCCTGGACCACCGGCCCGGGCACCTCGATGGGGACCGCCTGCGCGCTACGGCCGGGCAGAACTACTC
>NZ_JBHYJH010000438.1:0-1346 GCF_042740445.1 Streptomyces sp. NPDC059003
ATCAGCCACACCGTGGCGCCTGCGCGGCGGCCGAGTTCGGCGAGGAGTTCGAGGGCGCTGTGGGGGAGGCGGTGGGCGCGGTCGATCACGACGTGGCGGGTCTGGTCGGCGGATATCTGGGCGGCGGCCTGGCGCCAGGCGTCGGGGCCGGGGGTGCGGTCGGCGAGCAGGCTGGTGGGGGTGCGGCCGGTCGCGGCGAGGATGTCGAGGGCGAGGTCGCTAGTGCGGCCGCCGGGGGTGGGCCGGACGATGAGCCGTCCGGGGCCGTCGATGGAGGCCAGACGGCGGGCCATGCGGTGGTCGTCGTCGCGGTTGCGGACGCACACAGCCGGGGCCCGGGCGCGCAGTCGCGGTTGGGCCGCCAGGCGGTAGCGGTGGTGGTGTCGTCAGGCGTATACGCCGCCGCCGAGGAGGGTGAGCGCGTTGTTGATGACCTCAGCGTCGATGCACTGGCGCCCTGCGTCGTGGCACAGGGCGGCGGCGGTGTGGGTGAAGACGGCCCAGGCGCGCATGGTGCCCTGCCCGTACAGCTCGTCGATGCTGTGCAGGAGTTCGTCGTCGGCTCCGGTGTAGATGGGGTGGTAGTCGCGGATCAGGGCGGGGACGTCGTCGGGCAGCAGGCGGAAGACGCGGGAGCGGAGCATCGGTTCGCGGGAGAGGACTTCCCAGCAGCCGTCGCCACCGACGTAGAGCAGGGCGAACTTCGTCTTCGGCTCGTCGTGCAGGTGACGCAGCAGTTCGATGCAGTCGCTGCTGAGACGCTGGGCCTCGTCCACGACGACCAGACGGCGGGGGTGGGCGAGCAGGTCCAGGAGCTTGTTGGTGATGTGGAAGCGGTTGCGGCTGGTGGCGGCGGTGGTGCCGGTCAGCGCGGCCAGGAGGTGGTCGGCGACCAGGCGCATGGTGGGGCGGGCGGTGAAGGCGAGCGTGGTGACGGCCGGGCCGCCGTGGCGGGCCTGGTCTTAGAGGGCGGCCTCGACGGCGTAGGTCTTGCCGGTGCCGGCAGGGCCGTGGATGACGCCGGTCGCCAGGTTGGTGATCAGGTCGTCCACGACGCGGTGGGCGAGCTGGAACGTTCCTGTCGGCAGGGGGGCGGCGCCGGTCAGGTCGGCGAAGTGCCGGGGCATTCAGCTCTCCTTCTTGGTGATCGGGGTGATGCCGAGCAGGGAGGTGGAGGAGCGGGCCTTCAGAGCGGCGTCCAGGGCCTGGCGGGAGGCGCCCCGGCCGGTCTTGGTGTTCACCAGCCGGGACTCGCGGCCGCCGGTGAATCGCCGGTCATCGGGGCGAGTTCAGCGGCGTTGGGAACGGCCACGGACCCGGATGACCGGGGTGTGCCCGCGTTTGGC
>NZ_JBHYJH010000439.1:0-1317 GCF_042740445.1 Streptomyces sp. NPDC059003
GAGGACCGGGGTCTGGGGCGGAGCCCCAGTTCGGGAAGGGGCGGGTCTGGGGCGCACCCGCGAGGGCTACAGCAGCTCCCGCAGGCGGCCCGCCAGCAGGTCCCACCGCCAGCGCTCCTCCACCCACTCGCGCCCCCGCTCCCCCATCCGCCGCCGCAACTCCGCGTCACCGAGCAACGCAACGATCCGATCGGCGGCCTGCTCGGCAGAGCCCCCGCGCACGACCCACCCGGTCTCCCCGTCGAGCACGGCATCGGGCGCCCCGCCGGAGTCCCCGGCGACGACGGGCAGCCCGGTGGCGGACGCCTCCAGGTAGACGATGCCGAGCCCCTCGACGTCGAGCCCGCCGCGGCGCGTGCGGCAGGGCATGGCGAAGACGTCACCGGCGCCGTAGTGGGCGGGGAGCTCCGCCCAGGGGACGGGGCCCGTGAACACCACGGAGTCCGCGACCCGCGTCTCCGCGGCGAGCTTGCGCAGCTCCTTCTCGTAGGGCCCGCCGCCCACCACGAGGAGCACCGCGTCCGGCTCGGCGGCCAGGATCCGGGGCATGGCGAGGATCAGCGTGTCCTGGCCCTTGCGCGGCACGAGCCGGGAGACGCAGACGACGACGGGCCGTTCGGTGAGCCCGAGCCGGGCGCGCACGGCGTCGCCGCCGGAGCCGGGGTGGAAGGTCTTCTCGTCGACGCCGGGCGGCAGCTGGACCATGCGCCCGGCGGCCGCGGGTGTGAGCGCGGCCGCGATCCGGGAGCGGGTGTACTCGCCCAGGTAGGTGATGGTGTCCGTGGACTCCCCGATGCGGCGCAGGAGTTGGCGGGACGCGGGCAGCTGGGCCCAGCCCGCTTCGTGCCCGTGGGTGGTGGCCACGAGCCGTCGTGCGCCGGCCTTGCGCAGCGCGGGTGCCATGAGGCCGAGCGGCGCGGCCGCTCCGAACCACACCGACGTACAGCCGTGTTCGCGCAGGAGTCCGGCCGCGCGGCGGGTCACGCGCGGGCTGGGGAGCAGCATGGTCGTGGGGTCGCGTACGACCTGAAAGGGCTGTTCGGCGTCGAAGGCGGCGGTGGCCTCGGCGCCTTCGCGGCCGCGCTTCCAGGTGGAGGCGTAGACGACGATCCGGGACGGGTCCAGGCGCAATGCCATGTTGTGCAGGAACGCCTGGATGCCGCCGGGCCTGGGCGGGAAGTCGTTGGTCACGATCAGGGTCTTGTGCATCGTCGCCGACAGTACCGCCCTCGCGGGGCGCCCCGGACCCGCCCCTTTACCCAGAACCAGGGGGCTCCGCCCCCTGGACCCCCTTTTATCCGGCGCTTCGCGCCTCGT
>NZ_JBHYJH010000440.1:0-1304 GCF_042740445.1 Streptomyces sp. NPDC059003
TTCAGCCCGTCCGGCGTTTGAGGACGAGGCCGGAGGCCGATTGCTTTTCGGGGTGAGGTTGGCCTACGAGTGGCCCAAGTCCTCCGTAGGCCCCGCCGCCGTGACCGAGCCCGCGTCGGGGGCGGGGCGGAGGGGGAGAACGTCGACCTTCGTCTCGTCGAGGACCGGCGGAGCCGGCCGCGGCGGCTTCGGCATGACCGCGGCCTCCGAATGCCCCCCACACCCGTACGAAAGAGACACCACACGCCCGTCCGCGGGCCCGAACTCGTTCGCACACACCCCGAAGGCCTGCCCGAGCGACCCCCCGATCGCCACCAGGAACCCACAGCTCACACAGGACGCGGGCGCTGCCTGCGCCATCGGGGTCTTCGCCCCGTACCCCTCGTCCCACCGGTCGGCGGCCGTGTGCAGCCCGTACCGCGAGAGGACGCGGGCCCGCCGCGTGCCCAGCTCCTCGGCGACGGCCGCGATCGAGCCGCGCGCGGGCGCCGTGACGATGTCGGCGGGGGCGCCGTCGGTGACGTCGGCGTCCTCCGCGTCGACGCGCTCGGCCATCTCCTCCGACAGGACGGAGTTCGGCGGCGGCGCGTCCTCGCCGGAGTACCCCGGCTCAAGGCGCAGGTCCTCGGCGTCCGTCGGCAGCAGGTCACCGGGCCCCATGTCGCCGGGGCGCAGACGCTCGCTCCACGGCACCCACTCGGGCGCGAGCAGCGCGTCGGGGCCCGGCAGGAGCACCGTCTCGTCGAGCGTGACGACCTTCGCGCGGGACGCGCGGGCCACGGTCACCGCCCAGCGCCAGCCGCGGTAGCCCATCTCCTTGCACTCGAAGAGGTGCGTGACCACGCGGTCGCCCTCCACGACGACCTCGACATGCTCACCGACCACACCCGGAGCGGCGGCCTCCTCGGCCGCGGCGCGGGCGAGACCGACCGCCTCGGCGCAGAGGCGGTCGGGGGTGCGCGGGGTGCGCTGGGTACGGCTTCGCGTTGTCGCTGCGCTCACAGGTATCGCTTCTCTCCTACGCCGTCTCACGAGTGCGCCACCCTTACGCGGGGGCACGGACGGAGCGGACCTGAGGGCCGCGTCGACGTCCGCGCCCGACGTCACCGGGCGCACCTATGCCATCCATTCTGCGGGATGGCCAGCAGGCGCGCGGCCGAAGACTGCTGCCGCAGGCGCGTTACGCACGCTACCTGTTCCTGGCCCCTGGGCCCACACCGGCGCATCCGGGGGCTCCGCCCCCGGGCCCCCTTTTATGCGCGCTTCGCGCTCGTCCTCGAACGCCGGACGGGCTATTCATAGCC
>NZ_JBHYJH010000441.1:0-1242 GCF_042740445.1 Streptomyces sp. NPDC059003
CAGGCCAGCGGCAAACATGTCAGCCGTCTACGGTGCGGATGCACTCGCGAAACGCACGCCGCTCATCCGTCAGCCCACCGCCTTGCGGATACCTCATCCATCAGACATACCGCGACGAGCATCCAACGTCAGCCCCTCACGACACCACACCTACAAGCTCAGTAGCAGTCATCGTGCCAGCGGGCGGGCAGGCCCGGTACGGTGGGCGTGTTCCAGCACAAGGCAAGGGGTGGCGGCATGGCGGGCGAGACGCTGGTGACGGTGGTGGGCAATCTGACCGCCGATCCGGAACTGCGGCACACCAACAGTTCGCGAAGGACGGGCCGTCCTCCAGTGGCTGGTGGACCAACCCCACCATCGCCGAGCAGAAGTTCCCGAGTGGATCGGCACCTACGGCTCCCTGGAAAACGTCATCATCCAGCTCGCCGAGGAGCACGAGGACGGCCCGGAGACCGTGGTCAGGGCCTGGCCCGAAGAACACGTGTAGACACTGACGGGCCCTGCTGACTCGGGGACGCTGAGCCCGCGCCGGAGGGCACGGGCACACCCACGCTTGCGGGAAACCCAGAGGTCCGCAACACGACGGGCCGCACACTCACCCCAAGATCAATCTCATTGATATCCGCTGTACCGATGTACCAAGGCACAAACCGTGCCCCGTCGCGTGGAGCAGGGAGTTGAAGTCCTTGCCCTCCACTATGAGAGCCGGGTGAAGGCTGGCTAGGTATGCTTTGAGGAGGTGCTCGGCAGCGATCCCAGCATGGTGGACTGCCAAGTCGTGGGATGATGGACCTTCAGCGAGGGTGATGAAGGCGGCGGCCATCCAGTTGCGCGACGAGAGCCTGAGCCGTTGAGCGTCCATGAACTGGACCTTAGAGGTCGTGTTCTCCTGTTGTTTCATCCCTGGATGCGGCTTTGATCGGGTGATGTCGGGTCGTGCCAGGGGATGGTGTTCTCGCCGGTGAGGCGGCGGGCCATCAGATCGGTCATGGCGAGGCGGGTCATGGCTGCGGAGCGGTGGGGGTGGGTTTCGTAGTCGCGGGCCAGGCGGCGGTGGAGCATCCGCCAGCCGTAGGTCCGCTCGATGGTCCAGCGTTTCGGGATGGGGGTGAAGCCCCTGGTCCCGGGGATGCGTTCGACGATTTCGAGGTCGATGCCGAGGGCGGGCGGCGTGCTCGACGAGGCGCTGGCGGTAGCCGCCGTCGACCCGCACTTTGCGCAGGCCGGGGTGGTCGGGGGCGG
>NZ_JBHYJH010000442.1:0-1225 GCF_042740445.1 Streptomyces sp. NPDC059003
CACTTCGCCGTTCCCGCACCGCCTCCGGCAACACATCACACGGTGGATCCAGGATCCACGCTCCAGACGCTGACCGGTTACCGGCGCGACCTGATCGCCGACCGGGTCCGACTCATCAACCGGCTGCGTGACCTGCTCGTCGGCATCTGTCCCGCGCTGGAGCGAGCCTTCGACTACTCCGCGGCCAAAGGCCCGGTCGTCATGCTGGCCGAGTAACAGACCCCAGCCGCCCTATGCCGGATCGGCGTCAAACGGCTGACCACCTGGCTGCAGCGCCGTAAAGTGCGCGGCGCCGAGACCACCGCGGCCAGGGCTGTCGAGGCCGTCCAGCCCCAGCTCACCCCCCTGCCCGGCGAGGGCCGGGCGGCCAAGCTGGTGCGCGACCTGGCTCACCAGCTCCTGGCCCTGGACAAGCGGATCAGGGACAACGACCGGGAGATCTGTGAGACCTTCCGCGCCGACGACCGCGCCGAGATCATCGAGTCCATGCCCGGCATGGGCCCGATCCTGGGTGCAAAGGTCGTCGCCATCGTCGGTGACCTGTCCGGCTACCGCGACGCCGGACGCCTGGCCTCGCACGCCGACCTGGCCCCCGTGCCCGGCGACTCCGGCCGCCGCACCGGCAACTACCACCGGCCCAAACGCTACAACTGCTGCCTGCGCTGACTGTTCTACATGTCCGCCCAGTCCGCCGTGATGCGGCCGGGCCCCTCCCGGGACTACTACCTACAAGAAGCGCGCCGAGGGCCTGATCCACACCCAAGCCCTGCTCGCACTCGCCCGCCGCAGGGTCAACGTGCTGTGGGCGATGCTGCGCGGCAAAAGGCTGTTCACCCCCATCTCGACGGCCACGCAGACGGCTTGATTCGATCATTGAGATTCTCCTTGATCATCGAATCCGCCGTCCATTGGACACTCCCTCGTGTCTTGAAGCTGGGAGGAGGGGTTAGATGGGTATGAAGAACGTTCAGTCGTTGGAGCATACGGCCTTCTCGGAAGCAGCAGCCATCAGCGAAGGGGGGTGGGAGGCGGGCCAGACCCCCATTTATGACGAGTTAGTACTGCTGTGGTATATGCGAGGGCGTGCCGTGCCTACCCTTGCGCACTCTGGGAAGGCGATGATCGAACAAGATCTCTTCTACCGATATTGAGTGGGCGCTCAGTCGACTCATCCTGGATCCACCGTGTGATGTGTTGCCGGAGGCGGTGCGGGAACGGCGAAGTG
>NZ_JBHYJH010000443.1:0-1188 GCF_042740445.1 Streptomyces sp. NPDC059003
CTAGTGAGCCGGTCTTGAGATGGCTGGTCGACTCGTGAGTCGCATTCTGTTTCTCCTTCGGGGATTTGGCTGTGAAGGCCCTCCATAGGCGGTGTGCTGGAGGGCATGGGGAGCAAGCTGCAGCCGCTGGAGCTGACGAAGGACGAGGTGGAGATCCTGCGCGGTTGGGCGACGCGTCGTTCGACCGCGCAGGGCCTGGCGAAGCGGGCCCAGATCGTGCTGGCGTGCGCCGAAGGCCGGAGCAACACCGCGGTCGCCGCCCGGCTGGGCGTCAGCCGCACCACGGTGAACACGTGGCGGGCGCGTTTCCTGCGCCGTCGGCTGGACGGGCTGTGCGACGAGCCCCGGCCCGGGGTGCCGCGCAGCATCACCGACGTGCAGGTGGAGGAGGTGGTGGTCCGCACCCTGGAGGAGACGCCGGAGGGCTCCACGCACTGGTCCAAGTGTGAGCTGGCCAAGGTGGTGGGCATCTCGCCGACCAGCGTGCACCGCATCTGGCGTGCGTTCGGGCTGCAGCCGCACCGGGTCGAGGAGTTCAAGATCTCTCCTGACCCGCTGCTGATCGACAAGATCCGCGACGTGGTCGGCCTCTACCTCGCCCCGCCCGCCAAGGCCGCGGTCTTCTGCGTGGATGAGAAGCCCGGGATCCAGGCGCTGGAGCGGACCGCGCCGGTGCTGCCGATGATCCCCGGCGTCCCGGAGCGGCGCAGCTTCGACTACGTCCGCCACGGCACCGTGGACCTCTTTGCGGCGCTCAACACCGCCACCGGCATGGTGATCGCCGCGTGGTCGCCCCGACATGCGGCAGCCGACTTCCGGGACTTCCTCGACCTGATCGACCACCAGGTCGAGCCCGGTCTCGCCGTCCATGTCGTCTGTGACAACCTCTCCGCGCACAAGGCGCCGGTGGTGCACAAGTGGCTCCTCGCGCACCCCCGGTTCGCCCTACATTTCACCCCGACGTACTCCTCGTGGATCAACCAGGTCGAGCGGTGGTTCTCCGAACTGGAACGGCGGTGCCTGCAGCGTGGCTCCTTCTGCTCGCTCGACGCGCTCAAGACCGCCCTGGAGGCGTGGATCGACACCTGGAACGACACCGCCCGGCCGTTCAAGTGGACCAAGACCGCCGACCAGATCATCGACCGCATCTGCCGCTACTGCACACGAATCTCCGGACCGGCTCACTAG
>NZ_JBHYJH010000444.1:0-1184 GCF_042740445.1 Streptomyces sp. NPDC059003
GGCGCCCCAGTCCCGCCCCTTCCCGAAACCAGGGGGCTCCGCCCCCTGGACCCCCGTTTATCCGCGCTCCGCGCTCGTCCTCAAACGCCGGACGGGCTGAATATCGTTCGACGCCGCCTACCGCGCGAAGAACAAGGCCTCCGCGCCCACGGGCCGGTACCCCGCCGCCTGGAAGGCGCGCACGCTGCGGGCGTTGCCCGGTGCCTGCTGGGCCCACACCCGCTCCCCCTCGGGCACGAGGCACCGCGCCGCCGAAGCGAGCGCCCGCCCGAGCCCGCGGTGCCGTACCGACTCGTCGACCTCCACGGAGGCCTCCCACCGCCCGGCGACCCCGCGCCCCAGGGTGACCACACCCCCCGCCTCCGTGGACCACACGCGCACGTCGTCCCGCCGCTTGCGGGCGCGGGCCACGCGCGGGTGATCCGGGTCGTCGATCTCACGCAGACCGAGCGCGGGGTCCGGCGCCCCGGGCAGGGCGGAGGCGACGGTGACGAGGTCGATGGTGTCGAGGGCCCGCCCCGTCCGCTCCCCGAACGCCATGAGGAACGCGGGATTCATGGTCGCGGCCAGCGGGTCGCAGCCGACGGCGGCCACCGTCGCCCGTACCCAGTCGGGATCCTCGTCGGTGAAGACGACCGAGTGCGCCGTGAACGACATCACTCCGGCCTCGCGGGGAGACGGCTGCGGTACGACGGTCGTGTCGCCGTCGGGCGCGGGGAAGTCACCCCGGGCCGCCGCGGCGAGTATCCCGCCGAGTGTCACCGATGCGCTGGCCATGGCCGTACTCCTTGCGTTCGCCCTTCGGACCGGCCGTTACCCTAACCCCCGTCAGTAAGGCACGAAGAAGGGGCGGACCCGGTGGCGGACATCGAGGAAGCACGCAAGCAGTTCGACCGGTTCGACGCGGACGGCGACGGTTACATCACGGCGGCGGAGTACAAGTCGGCCATGGCGCAGATGGGGGACTTCAACGTCACCGAGTCGGTGGCCGAGGCCATCATCAAGTCCAAGGACGCGAACGGCGACAAGCTGCTCTCGTTCGACGAGTTCTGGGCGAGCCTGAACAAGTAGCCCACCGCAAACGCCGGACGGGCCGAGGTTCCGGCCCGTCCGGCGTTTCGCGGGTTGGCCTTCGCGGGGCGCCCCAGACCCGCCCCTTAACCCAAAACCAGGGGGCTCCGCCC
>NZ_JBHYJH010000445.1:0-1170 GCF_042740445.1 Streptomyces sp. NPDC059003
TTGCTTCTCAGCCCTTAGAACGCTCTCCTACCTCTGTTCGAAGAACAGTCCGCAGCTTCGGTGATACGTTTAGCCCCGGTACATTTTCGGCGCAGAGTCACTCGACTAGTGAGCTATTACGCACTCTTTAAATGGTGGCTGCTTCTAAGCCAACATCCTAGTTGTCTAAGCAACTCCACATCCTTTTCCACTTAATACACACTTTGGGACCTTAGCTGGCGGTCTGGGCTGTTTCCCTTTCGACTACGGATCTTATCACTCGCAGTCTGACTCCCAAGGATAAGTCATTGGCATTCGGAGTTTGACTGAATTCGGTAACCCGGTAGGGGCCCCTAGTCCAATCAGTGCTCTACCTCCGAGACTCTTACCTTGAGGCTAGCCCTAAAGCTATTTCGGGGAGAACCAGCTATCTCCGAGTTCGATTGTAATTTCTCCGCTACCCACACCTCATCCCCGCACTTTTCAACGTGCGTGGGTTCGGGCCTCCATTCAGTGTTACCTGAACTTCACCCTGGACATGGGTAGATCACCTGGTTTCGGGTCTACGACCACGTACTCAATTCGCCCTATTCAGACTCGCTTTCGCTGCGGCTCCGTCTTCTCGACTTAACCTTGCATGTTAAACGTAACTCGCCGGTTCATTCTACAAAAGGCACGCCATCACCCGTTAACGGGCTCTGACTACTTGTAGGCACACGGTTTCAGGATCTCTTTCACTCCCCTTCCGGGGTGCTTTTCACCTTTCCCTCACGGTACTGGTTCACTATCGGTCACTAGGGAGTATTTAGCCTTGGGAGATGGTCCTCCCGGATTCCGACGGAATTTCACGTGTTCCGCCGTACTCAGGATCCACTCAGGAGAGAACGAAGTTTTGACTACAGGGCTGTTACCTCCTATGGCGGGCCTTTCCAGACCTCTTCATCTACCTCGTTCCTTTGTAACTCCGTACAGAATGTCCTACAACCCCAAGAGGCAGGCCTCTTGGTTTGGGCTATGTTCCGTTTCGCTCGCCGCTACTCAGGGAATCGCATTTGCTTTCTCTTCCTCCGGGTACTTAGATGTTTCAGTTCCCCGGGTCTGCCTTCTCATATCCTATGAATTCAGATATGGATACCACTCCATTACGAGTGGTGGGTTTCCCCATTCGGAAATCTCCGGATCAAAGCTTGC
>NZ_JBHYJH010000446.1:0-1162 GCF_042740445.1 Streptomyces sp. NPDC059003
GCGCAGGGCCGGACAGGATCGTGGTCGCGGCTGCGTGGGGGTGGCGGTCACGGCCACGATATCTGGTGTAACTGTCTGGTTGTGGATCTGGTCACGCCGTCGGTGCGACGAGCGTGCTGGTGCGGCCGGTTGCGTGCAGTTCTGCCGGTCGGCGGGGGTGGCCGGTCCGGGAGTGGGGGCGATGTCTGATCGCGCGTGTTGCCGGTCCTGGGGGTGGCGGCGCGGGTAGACAGGGCTGCTGGGTGGGCTCGCCGCTGTTGTGGTGAGTCTGCTCGTTGCTCTTCCGCCGGGGTTCCGTTATGCGGTGTGTGATGTGTGGTTGTGAGGACTGTGCCGGGCGGGCTGTTGTCTCTTCGCGGAGGCTGTGGCGGTTGTTCTGGTGGGGGCGGCTGCGGGGTCTGATGCTTGTTGTCGCTGTCGGGACCGTTGTGGCCGCGCTGTTCACTGTGGCGGTGTGAAGCTGGCTGGGCGCGGGACCGCGGCGGGAGTTCGGCGGGGGTGCTGGTTCCTCTGCGGTCACATAGCTGTGCGGTGACGGGGTGGAGGGGACGAAAGTCCTGTTTACTCGAAAGGATGCTGGTTTTCCTTGCGGTCCTCCCCCGGCCTCGTCAAGATCATGTGGCAGCCGTCGCAACTCTGGCCTCCCCCGGCCACAGCGGCGGCTGCCTTGGTCTGTCGGTGTCCGTACCGGCCCGCGGCCGGTGTCGGTTTCTGCACGGCTGCTTGCGAACCAGACGACGGCGGGAGCGTTTTCGGGCCGGATCGAGCGGGTGGCTGGTCACGGCGTGGGCTTGGGCTGCGGATTCACCGGATTGGTGCGGGGCGTGTCGGAGGGGTGTGTCAGGGTCGGCGTATGCCTAACGAGATTCCCTTGACGGTGACCGGGAATCTGGTGGAGGCTCCGGTGTTGCGTCTCACCCCGAATGGGACGCCGGTGATCAGGTTCACCGTCGCCTCGACTCCCCGAGTGTTCGACCGCGAGACGAGTGTCTGGCGTGAAGGGGAGCCGACGTTCCTGGACTGCACCGCGTGGCGGCAGCTCGCGGAGTCCTGGGCCCATTGCAGGGCTTCGTCGGGGCGGCCTGCCGCGTCCAGGTGACGGGCGATGGCCAGGTGGTTGCTGCCGTCGGATGCACGGTCAGCCGCGTGCACGGCGATGACG
>NZ_JBHYJH010000447.1:0-1157 GCF_042740445.1 Streptomyces sp. NPDC059003
CTCAGCCCCAGGCCAGGGCCGGATCAAGGTGCCCACCACCCAGGGGGAAGCGCCCACCACGGATTCCTGGCCCGGGCGATGCTGGACCGGATCGACGCCGCGTCCGCGATGGTGGACCGGCTCAACGGGCACATCGACACCGTGCTTGCCCCGCACCGGCATCTGCTCGAGTTACTGGCCACCATTCCGGGGGCCGGCACCCGGGCGGCCCAGGTGATCCTCGCCGAGATCGGTATGGACATGAGCCGCTTTGCCTCCGCCGAACACCTGGCCTCCTGGGCGGGGGTCTGCCCCGGCAACCATGAATCCGCCGGCAAGCAGCCCACCGGCAGGACTCGGCACGGAGATCCGTGGCTCAAGGCCGTGGCCAGGCGGCGATGGCCGCCTCCCGCACGAAGAACACTTACCTTGCCGCCCGCTACCGACGGCTGGTCGCCCGCCGCGGCAAACGTCGGGCCCTGGTCGCGATCGAGCACACCATCCTGATCGCCGTCTGGCACATGCTCACCAACTACGTCGAATACGCCGACCCCGGCGGCGAGTATCTTCTCCAGCGCACCGGCAAGGCCCGCGCCACCCGACGACTGGTCGGCCAGCTCAACCAACTCGGCTACCAGGTGAGCCTGCAGCCCGTCGCCGCGTGACGCGCGGGCACGACGTTTGCCTCAGATGAATTTTGGTACCAGGACCGCCACCGGCGCCCACTGCTGGTGCGGCAAGCGCGGGCGGTAGTCGTGGATGCGGCCAGAGACTTCTGGGCTCAGCGTCACGACCCAGGAGAACTGGCTGGTCAAGCAGCTGGTGAAGGGGTTGAAGCCGATCTTCACCGAAAGGAGCGCATATGCATGGTTGGAGGCATGAACCGCCGAACGCCGCCGCGCGAGATTGCCCAGGATCCGGAAACTTGGCCCCACGCCGTGCTCGTTGAACCCGGGGCCGCCGCTGTCCAGCACGTCGCCCGAGCCCTTGCGGCCGCCATCACTGAGCGCGGCCTGAGCCTGCGCAAAGTCGCCGCCGACTCCGGGGTGAACCGCCAGGCCATCGCCGACCTGCTGAGCGGGCGGTCCTGGCCGGACGTGGCCACCGTCGCCCGCCTCGCGGCTGGCCTCGGCGTCGTGCCCTGGCCGCGCGCAGCCACCTTCGAAAGGGAAATGGAT
>NZ_JBHYJH010000448.1:0-1126 GCF_042740445.1 Streptomyces sp. NPDC059003
CGGACATCCTGCGCCAGATGGACAGCCGCCACCAGATCCCGCCCATGGCGACCGGATCCGCCCTCCACCGCGCTCTGAACATGGACGGCACCCTCGACGAGGCGACCCTCAACAACTACCTCGAACGCGTACTGCCCAGCGGCTGCGCCCCCGACGTCGACTGATCCACACCTGCCCTGCGCGGGGTGTCCGGAGCCATTGAGGCGGGCCCCGGACACTCCTCCCTCTTTGGGCCTGGAACGGAACGAGAGAACCGGCGCACCTGTCAAGACTCTTGGCGGGCTGCGACTGGGGCTTCGCTCCCGATCAGCTCGTTGGGATGGGACGGCGCTCTAGGGACCTCATCACCGCGGTGACCTTGCCCAGGATGGCACCGCCGTCGTCCAGGCGGACCGGCGAATAGGCCAGATTGCAGGGCATGAGCCACACCCCGTTGCCCGTGATGCGGAGCTTCTTCACCGTGGCTTCGCCGTCGACCACGGCGGCCACGATGTCACCGGGCTCGGCGCTGCTTTGCCGGCGGACAGTGACGACGTCGCCGTCGCGGATGCCTGCGTCAATCATGCTCTGGCCGACGATGGTCAGCGCGAACAGCTCCCCGTGGCCGACCACCGAGCGCGGCATCGGCATCACCTCCCGGACGTCCTGCCCTGCCGGGAGGTGATCGTCGGCAGCGATCCGGCCGAGGAGGGACACTTGGGCCACGGCAGCGGCCCGCTCGGCCTGTTCGGCCCGCGCGGCCAGGTACGCATCGGAGGGGGTGGGCAGTTCGCGGCCGCCGATCAGGGCTCAAGCGTGGTCAGCGAGGGCGTACGCCCTCGGGCGCCGCGGATCCCGGTGCAGAAAGCCCTTCTGCTCAAGCGCGTTGATCTGGTGGGCAACCGAGCTGGTGGACGAGAGTTGCGCCGCCTCTCCGATCTCGCGCATCGACGGTGGGTACCCGCGGGTGAGGACGGAGTCGAGGATGCAGGTGAGCACGGCCCGCTGGCGGTCGGTCAGGCCGTCGGCGTCCTCGCGGATTCCCGGAGGGCGGCCGGGCAGGGCCGTGGTGGTGTGCATGGAAGATCCCCCGTTATCTTCTTCGCGGTCCTGCAAGAGGACCGCTGGCCTCCGGGCCCGGCATGGC
>NZ_JBHYJH010000449.1:0-1113 GCF_042740445.1 Streptomyces sp. NPDC059003
AGAGATCGTCTGAATTTGGGTTGGTCGGTTGAGGATGGTTTGTCCCGGTCGTGAGTTGACGAGGCTGGCCCGGCCGCCACCTGGTCGCCAGGTGGCCGACCGGCATCCCACGATCAGCAAGATGTGGGCCGACCCCGCCTACCGCCGAGCCGTCAGAAACGCCGCTGCCAAGGGCATCGACCTGGAGATCACCACCAAGGGCCTCGGCGTCACCGGCTTCCGGCCCCTGTGGCAGCGCTGGAAGATCGAACGCACCCTGGGCTGGCTCGGCCGCTCCCGCCGCCTCACCCGCGACTACGAGACCACCCCACGGTCACAGGAGTCGCAGATCTACTGGACGATGACCAGCATCATGCCACGCAGAGTCACCAACGCCAGTCCCGTCACGACCTACCGGACCACCCCAGAAACCCCGCTACCAGCAACGATCTAAATCAGACGGTCTCTGAACTCCAGGAATCGGGTGGTGGCCGCGTCCTCGGTCGGTGCGGTGTAGACCGGCTTGAGCACCTTGGAGATCTTGCTTCAGTCCTGGCGGGCCGCATATCGGAACGAGGCCCGTAGCAGGTGAACCACACAGGTTTGAACGACCGTTCGGGGCCAGACCTCGCCGACCGCGTCCGGCAGGCCGTTCAGCCCGTCGCAGACGAGCATCAAAACATCCTCGACGCCGCGGTTCTTCAGCTCGGTCAGCACCCGCAGCCAGTGCTTGGCGCCCTCGCCGGCCTCGGTGCCGGCCCACAGGTCGAGGATGTCGCGGTGTCCCTCGGCGGTGACGGCCAAAGCCACGTAGACCGGCCAGTTCGCAACCTGACCAAATCTTGCAAGACCCGTTCCATTTACAGGCCCTGGCAGGGTGGTTCGTTCGGCCTGGCGGATCCAGTCGTCCAGCAAGAAGCCGCGGCGATGGCGAAGCAGGTCGGTGAACGCGCGGGCGAAGTCGCAGGCTGCGGTGAAGTCCAGGGGCGTCGATGACCGAGACGGGGAGGGTGGGCGGCTTGGCACCGCGGCGGGCCGGGCCGGTCGGGGCAGGCTCGCCGGCGAGCATCCATCCCCAGGTCGTCAGTGAGATCCGGTAGATCCGGGCGGAGGACTTCGCGATGCCCGCGCCGG
>NZ_JBHYJH010000450.1:0-1107 GCF_042740445.1 Streptomyces sp. NPDC059003
CTAGGGACTGTGTCAGGTTGTGATCGTCCTTGGGTTCCGGGCCCGAGAGTGCATGATACCTGGTAGGACGCTGGGTGTGACGTGGAGGCAACTTACCGACGAGCAGTGGGAGTTCATCTGTCCGTACCTGCCGATAGGCGAGTACGGTCCGTACCCCCAGCGGCTGCGGGACCAGTTCGAGGGAGTGATCTGGCGGTTCCGGTCCAGTGCCCAGTGGCGGGAGATGCCCGGGGAGTTCGGTCCCTGGCCCACTGTCTTCGGCCGCTTCCGGGTGTGGAAAGACGCGGGCGTCTTCAGTGCACTGCTGGAGGGCCTGATCGCCGAGGCCGCCCGACGGGGTGAGACGGACTTGTCCCTGGTCAGTGTGGACTCCACCACGGTCCGTGCCCACCACGATGCGGCCGGGATGCGCATCGGCATGGAGGTGACGGAGGCTCTGGAGGAAGCCGCCGCCGAGCAGGAACGGGCCCGGCAAAAGGGGGCGGCCCGCACAAACAGAACGGGCGGGACTACGAAGACGACCCCGAACAGGCGGAACGGCGACGCATCCGGCGGCGCCGCGGACTCCGTTTGAGGCAGGCCCTGATCGGCCGGTCCCGGGGCGGGCTGACCAGCAAGATCCATCTCGCCGGGGACCGCAGGTGCTGGCCGCTGTCGCTCGTGCTGACCGCCGGACAGGCCGCCGACAGCCCGCAGTTCGTCCCCGTGCTCAAGAAGGTCAGGACCCGACTGCCCGTGGGTCGGCCCCGCACCCGGCCCGGTGCTGTCGTCGCGGACAAGGCCTACTCCTCCCGAGCCAACCGCGCCTACCTGCGCAAACGCCAGATTCAGGCGGTCATCCCGGAGAAGAAGGATCAGGCTGCCAACCGGAAGAGGAAGGGAAGCCGGGGCGGCCAGCCCGTCAGCCACGACGCCGAACTCTACAAAGAACGGAACACCGTCGAGCGACTGATCAACAAGCTGAAGGCCTGGCGGGGCATCGCGACCCGCTACGACAAGACACCCGAAAGCTACCTCGCGGGCCTCCACCTCCGCGCTTCGATGATCTGGATCAACGACCTCCTGAAGACCCCCGACTGATCACAACCTCACACAGTCCCTAGTCGG
>NZ_JBHYJH010000451.1:0-1082 GCF_042740445.1 Streptomyces sp. NPDC059003
GGCTGCCGCCCGCACTCCGAGCGGCCAGTCGACGTCGAGGCGGTCGTGCACCTTGTCGAGCTCAAGTCCGTCCTCACCTCGCCCGGAGCCGCCGGGGCCGAACGCAACGTTGCGCCACTTCGCGGTAGGCGAGCCATTGTTGAGCGAGGTACGCGAAGCTTCGCCGTGGCGCCTTCTGCGCCTCGGGAGCCCTTTTGGCTTGCTCCTCGCGATGGCGGGCGAAGGCCTTGACGAAGGTGTCAATGGCGTATGGATCTGTTTCCCTCCACGCTTTAAGCGACCGGCAGGCCCATCGCTCAGCTGTCCTGGGGGAGTGGCCCTCACTGACGAGTGAGGAGACCATGAAGGCCGCGTTCAGCCATGGGGCACCTCTTCCCGGAAGTTCCCAGTCGACCAGGGCTGATTGGGCCTCCCCGATCAGGATGTTCCCTCGGTTCAAATCGGTGTGTACGAGACTGTCTCCTGCCAGTGTCTTCAGGTTCAGATCGCCTCCCAGGTGGGCCCACCTCTTTTCGATGGGCAGCGAAACGGAAGTGTCGTGCTCTATTCCGCAAAGGAGCATGTGCAGCATCGGTGGGATCATGGCTAGGTCTGGGGATCCGGGGGCCAGGTCTGCTGGCCTGCCAGTGAAGTGCTCGAAGATCAGAACGTTCCATCCGCCGGCATCGCAATGGTGGAGCACGCCGGGGGAGATTCCGCGGACGCTTGGGCTTATACGTGCCTCATTGGTCTGTGTGAATACCTTCCTGTGGCTGCTGGGTTGTCCTTTGATGAAGACCTTCCTTCCGGGCACATGCAGTGTGGAAGCAAGTTGTGCGTTAAGTCCTGCCGTACTGGAGATGGCGGCGCTGACAGGTCCCACCTGCGACTCGATGGCCGATTGCGTAAGGGTGGGCAGCTGATCCCAGGACATGCGCCGCACAAGAGGGGATTGCTCATTCACCGGTGAAGTTCTCCCACTGCTCGTGGACGGTCTCTTCCGGCCTGTCGCGTCCCGTCCTTCGGTGCATTCAGTGTGCGAACTCAATTGGGTGCGGCTCTCTTGTAGTGACGGTGCTGATCAGGCTGTGAGTCTGTATTGG
>NZ_JBHYJH010000452.1:0-1039 GCF_042740445.1 Streptomyces sp. NPDC059003
GCATGGCCATGGCGATCTCGGCGTCGTCGGGGTGGGCCACTATGACGAGTACGGATGTCATCGGTGCTCCTTGTGGCGGTTGGCCCTCAGGACGAGGGCGCTGTGCAGGATGCGGCCGTCCAGGCCCTGCCAGCGGAAGGGCTCACTCGGGTCGGTCGGCCATTTCAGGTAGTGCAGGCTGCCGAGCACACGCGTCACTTCAGGGTCGAGGTAGGCGATCTTGGATGATGCGCCGCCGTCCAGGTGGTACATGCCGTGCGGATCAAGGCCTGCGGCGTGGCAGAGCGTGGCGGTCTCCTGGGGGGTGGTGCCGCGGAACTTGTCCGACTTGGGGGCGCCGTCGAGGACTTGGAGCACGAGCGTTCGCCCGCGCAGGCCGGCCAGGGTGCGGGCATGGCGCGCGGCTTGGAAGGGGGACTGGCCCAGGCACGCGTCGTAGGCCGGGGTGTGTCCGGCAGCGGCGTCGGCGACGCTGGGTCCCAGGGAGATGCCGGAGTGAAGCTGGCGTGCGTGCCGCCCGGCGATCTGCTGGATCTGAACCGGGGCGCCGCAGACCACGGGGCGGGCCCATGGACGCCTTGCGCGCAGGACGAAGTTCCCGGCGAAGAGGTCGGTGCCGCCCCCGGGACGGACCGCGATCACGCGGTGTCCTTCTCCGGGGGACGGGGCCACCACGTAGTCGATGGCCGCAGCGTCGAGCGGGGTGACGTTGGAGTCGCAGTCGACGCTGCGCAGGAAGCCGGTGCGCGGGTGGTCGCTGTAGAGGATGCGGCAGTTGGCGGCACCGAACACGGTGAGCACCCCGGACCGGTGGCCCGCTTCCGGGCACAGGGTCTTGGAACCGGCCCACTGGTAGGGCCGGCCCTGCAGCGTCAGCGTTCCGGCGGCGTGAAGGGTTTCGATCACTGGCTGGCCGTTGCGTACGAGGAGCGTCGGCTTGGTGGCCGTGGGCAGGCTCGCGACCTCTCCGGCCCGGCAGCACAGGTCGAGGCAGGGCTCGGCCGGTTGGTAGGCGGGGTCGTCGGAGATGAAGGAGAAC
>NZ_JBHYJH010000453.1:0-1015 GCF_042740445.1 Streptomyces sp. NPDC059003
ACGATGCCAGGAAGGTGACGCTCCGTCACGCTCCACAAGAATCTTGCCTGAACCTGCAATTGACCCGGGGACGGCTCACGGAATTGAACCGACCCCGGTGTGTTGATCGGGTCTACTTGGTCGTGGTGGGCGGCGTCTTGGGGCGCTCGTTCGGTCTGTAGGAGGGGCCGTTCATGAAGACCTGATGGCTCGTGTTGATCATTCTGTCCAGGAGTGACTCGGCGACGACCGGGTTCGGGAACAACGGATACCAGTCTTGTGGTGCGCGGTTGGCGGTGATCGCGATCGAGCGGCCTTCGGCGATGCGCTGGGAGATCAACTCGTAGAGGTCGTCGGCCTGGCGCGGGGTGAATTCGCGCATCGCGAAGTCGTCCAGGATCAGCAGGTCGGCCTTGACGTGTGCGGCGAGGCACTTGTCGAAGGTGTGGTCGGCGTGGCCGCCGGCCAGATCGGCCAGGATGCGGCGGGTCTTGTGGAAGCGGACCTCGGCTCCGGCGCGGATCGCGAGGTGCCCCATGGCCTGGGCGACGTGGGTCTTCCCGACGCCGACGGCCCCGTAGAGGATGATCGACTCCCCGGCTTGCAGCCAGCGCAGCGCCGCGAGGTCGCGGATCTGCGCGGCCGGGAGTTTGGGGCTGGCGGCGAAGTCGAAGCCCTCGAGGGTGGTTTCGGCCTCGAAACGGGTGCGGCGCAGGCGGCGGACCATGGCCACTCCCGGACCGGCTGATCAACACCAGCCACCAAGTCATCATGAACGGCCCCAGCTACCGCCCGAACAAACGCCCCAAGAATCCGACCGACAAGCCCCGGTCAAGTAGTCCCCATCACAGCCAGAGCCTGGCCTAGCGCGTGACGTTCAGGCTGGGGAGTATCGCGACATCCAACAGCGTGCATCCGCTGGCAGATCCGTGACGACATCCACGAAGCGTTCCTGACACTTGCCTGCTCACTGATCCGCTGGGGCCTGTAAATAGAGCGGTGTTACTCCGATCATGGGGGATCACCTGTATGACCA